>WHTL01000030.1 GCA_009377735.1 Acidimicrobiia bacterium | reverse complement strand
GTCCCGGTCTACGCCGAACGCGGCCGGCACGGCGGTTTCGCGTTGTTGCCCGGTTTCCGGACCGAGCTCACCGGACTGAACCACGACGAGGCACTTCCGTTGCTGACCGCCGGAACGGGGAGCGGCGGGCAGGTATTCGGCCTCGGCTCGGCGCTCGCTGCGGCCTTGCGGAAGGTGGTCGACGCGCTACCCGAAAGCCATCGGGCCATCGCGAACGACGCAGCCCAGCGGTTTCTCGTCGACCCCGAGACCGACCTGCTCTCACGCCGGCTGGTCACAGAAGAGCTGCCCAACACGACAATGACCGAAGTCCGGCGCGCAGTGCTCACCGGACACAAGCTCCGAATCCACTACGCGGCCCCGGGCCAGACACCACAGTGGCGCACGGTGGACCCGATCGGCCTGGTCACCGTACGCGACCGGGGCCTACCTGCTGGCCACCAGATCTGGCGCGGATCGCACGTACCGGCTGTCGCGGGTGCTGGCAGCCGAGGAACTCCCCGAACCGGCACAGCGACCACACCGCGTCGATCTGGACCGGCTCTGGCGGGAACGCAGCACACAGTTTCGGACCGGCGGCGACCAAGTCACCGCGCTGGTACGGATCAACCCGACACGGCGGGAAGATCTGGTGGGCACCGCGCTGGCCGTCCGCTCCGAGGAAGCCGAGGCACACGGCTGGCTGCGGCTCGAGGTGGCCTTCCAAGATTCACGCCACGCCGAATGGGCACTGTGGCAACTCAGCACAGACGCGGAAGCCCTGACCTGACCCCGCACTGGTTGCGCACCTCCCTGCGCAACCGCGCCGCCGCGACTGCCACCCGCTACCGAGACTCATCCTGACAGTTAGTCGCATTTCGTAATCGAGATCGCCGGTTACCGACTTCCATGATCCACCCGGTAGGGAGACCTGATCGTTGGGAGGCCGGGGCGGGCCGAACCGGGCCAACCCGTCCGCCAGGAGACCACCTCGCCACGCGGCAGGCGCAAACACGTTCCCACAGAGCGGGCACGGGTTCAGGAAGGCGGTACTCGCTTAAAGGAAGACAGTCGGGGGATAGGCATGCGTGAGGCGACCAATGGATGTTCTGCTGCTTCATCGGCGGCGGATAGCGAGGTCCAGAGTTGTCCGAGGAGGTCTACGACCGTGGCGGGTGGGGTGATGTGGACATCCTGGTCTCCCACGGCTGCTGCGTATCGCGTGGTGGGTCGTCACATGAGGCGAGATGAGGCGACCGACAGGGCTATGTCACCGGCCCTAGGCGCTAGTCGGCCGCCAGCGGCGGCGTTGACGCCTTCGGCGAGGTGTGGGGAGAAAGGGGTATTTCCTGCGACCCCGTTCCCCCGCGACGTCGTCGGGTGTTGGGATGGATGTGTTGACATTTACTGGTTAGTATTCCGTCGTTCCATTTCTGTCGAGTCTGATTGTGAGAGGTGTCTGATGCGCCGGTCCTTTTCGTTGCTAGTCGTCGTGGTGATGTTGGGGTCGCTGATGGTGCCGGTGGCGGCCTCGTCGTTTGATGATGTGCCCGACGATCATCTCTTCGCCGAGGACATCGAGTGGTTGGCGGAGTCGGGTATCACCCGGGGCTGTAACCCACCCGATAATACGGTTTCTGTCCCGACGATTCGGTGACCCGTGGGGAGATGGCGGCTTTCCTGGTGCGGGCATTGGATCTGACCGCGTCGGGTCCGTCGTTCACCGACACCAACGGGCACGTGTTCGAACAGGACATCTCCAAACTTGGCGAAGCGGGTATCACCCGGGGTTGTAACCCGCCCGATAACACCCGGTTCTGTCCCGACGATTCGGTGACCAGAGGGGAGATGGCCGCCTTCCTGGTGCGAGCTCTAGACCTGACCGCGTCGGGACCATCGTTCGAGGACACCGGCGGCCATGTATTCGAGAAGGACATCTCAAAGTTGGCGGAGGCGGGTATCACCCGGGGTTGCAACCCGCCCGAGAACACTCGCTTTTGTCCTGATGATGTGGTGACACGAGCTGCGATGGCCGCGTTTCTCCGCCGCGCTCTCGAGACCAACCCGGAAGGCACCGGTCTGATCGCGTTCGGCACTGGTACGGACATTTACGTGGTCAAGGAGGACGGGTCGGGCCTTCGAAACCTCACCAAAGTACCCGACATGAGTTACAACAGCGAGGTGGAATGGTCACCCGACGGCAGCCGGCTGGTTTTCGTCAGCGACAGGGACGGCAACCCAGACGTCTTTGTGATGAACGCCGATGGCAGTGACGTAACCAACCTCACTCCCAATACTCCCGGCCATGCGGAGTTTCCCACTTGGTCACCCGACGGCAAAAGGATCGCTTTCATCGACTGGGTTGGGGGAGAAGATCAAAGTCTCATGATCGTCAACGACGACGGAACGGGACTCGCCAACCTCACCACGATTGGAAAGAAGAGAGTCGGCAGTCCCGACTTCCTCGCCGATGGGTCAAAGATCGTCTTTGAGTATGGGAACACGGTCTCGGCTATCTCCCCCGACGGGACCGGTCTCGAATTGATCAAGGACGGCGCCGGTGATGAAATACGTCCTCGGGTAGCGGCCTCCCCCGACGGCGGTCTGGTCGGCATGACCGAGATGATGCAAGACGGGCAAGATTCCGCCTGGCTCATGCCCTATCCGGGGGACGACGCCAGGTGGGGCGAGATCCAGCCGGGTTCGAGGGCCAATTATTTTGAAGCCTTCACGCCCGACGGTGACCGCCTCGTGTACATCTCCAGAAACCCGGGACCCGACTCATACCCCAATCTATACATGATCAACACCGCCCAGGCGGCCACGGGCAATCCGGTGAGGCTTACCGACACCACCGTTCACGAAGACGGCGTGGTGTTCTCTCCCGACGGTAAGAAGATCGTCTACAAGCGGAGCTGGTGGTCGGGAGACGACGTGGGGCGCTCCGAACTCGTGGTGATGGACCTTTCAAGTAGAAAGGTGGTAAAGGTGTCTCCTGACCGAATAATGGGCGTGTCTGCACCCGATTGGCAAAGAGCGGATTGACGACCGTTAGGGAATCTCTCCTGGGCTTCCTGGGGGAGTCCACCGATCCGTTCTGCGTGTCTCTTCTCTGCGATAGCGATCTTGGTGGCAAGGTCCTGCTGAATCGTGTCGTGTGTTTCCGTGATGGCTGCCGACACGACGTCGAAATGATCGCCCCCAGAACTGTTGAGGATCAGCTAGCTGCTGTCCCTCTGGATGACCGCTTTCGCTTGAGCAAAAGAGTCGAGAGGAGCACTATGAGGGCTATGTTGGTGAACTGGTCCAAACACCCGCGATTCATGCATTTCCTTCCAGTGGTTGTGGTAGGACCCTAGCGCAGCAACCGCCATATCCCATCGCGAACCCGTCGCGGGGTTGTGTGCCTCCAGAGGTGAACCCGCGCTTTGGTTCTTCGTTACGACATCCCACCGAGATTGGCGGTCCCCGACCAAAATGTCCCAGATCTGGTGCAGAGATGCCACAGCGCCGCCATTCGAGCCGGGTAGGATCCTGGCAATGATTTCACAGCACGGTCAAGAGCCATGAGCCGGTGGGTGGGCTTGGTGGCGATTTGTCTTCTGGTCGCCTCCTGTCAGGGAGCCAGCGATGGTGGAACCGCATCATCGGCGGCTTCCTCCACCTCGGTTGCGGCCCTCCCGCCTGCGACCCAGGCACCAGCGACCACCGAGACGGTGGAGACTACTGTTCCTACAACCGCCACCCCTCCCGTGGAAGCAGATGTCGATGTGACCGCGAATGGCCAAACGGTGACGTGCGACAGCCGGTCGGTGCTGGTGGCGGGGACCGCCAGCCCGATGACACTGCTTGGCGCCTGCACCGAGGTGATCGTAAGTGGCACGGCACTGGCCATCGAGATCGAATCTGTCGGATCTCTGACAGTCGGCGGTAGCGGCAATGCGGTAAAGGTGGGCTCGGTCGGCGAGATCCACACATCCGGGACTGGAAACTCCGTGATTTGGGCCGCTGGCTCTGGCGGTGCCGGCGAGCCCCTGATCGAGACCACGGGTGCCGGGAATGTGGTGGAGCATGGAGATGTTGAACTCACCGCCCGCGCCCAACCGACAACCACACCCCCCTCCACCGCCCCGGCGACGTCTGCCTCGTCCACCACCTTGGCGTCTCCAGACACCACCGTGGCGGCGCGCACGGGCAACGTCCTGTCCTGCCAGGGGGTATTCATCGGCAGTTATCAGGGCAGCGACGCCGGGATCTTTCGCATTGTGATGGGGCCTAACGGGGAACTGACCGCCAACTATGCCTCCACCGGCGCGCTCACCAACATCAACCTGGGGCAGACGCAAGTCGACATCGAGCCCGACGGCAAGCTCATCGTCACTACCCCGGGGGTGGAGATCGTCCTCTACCCGGATGGTCGAGGTGAAGTGAGAGCCGGAGGTGTCTCGATCGGAGGCGACTTCTTTGTCCCCGAGCAGCTCACCGGCACCATCGACGACGAAGGCAACATCACCCTCACCGGTAGCGGTCTCAGCGCTACCGGGGCTCTCGATGTCGAGACCTGCAACATGAGCGGTACCTGGGATGGGGGGACTTGGCAGACGGGACTCCAGGGAACGATGGTCTCCATCGGCGAGGACGACTGTCGCGATGGCGTGTATGTCGGATCGGGCTCTGTCGAGATCGATGTCGACGGGGTGTGCGCCAGCCGTCTCACCTTAGACCTGGAACCGGCCGACGCACCCCAGATCACAGAGAAGGGGATCACGGTCGCCGAGGGTGACGGGGTGACCGCCTTTACGTTAACCTCCCAGATCCTCTTCGATTTCGGCTCGGCCGAGCTGCGTCCCGACGCCGAGCCAGCCCTCGACCAGGTCATCGCGGCCATCGCCGAGAGAAACCCTGCGGCATCGATCCGGGTGATCGGTCACACCGACTCCATCGGCAGCGACGCCGACAACCTGGAGTTGTCCGACGAGAGAGCCGCATCGGTCGCAGCGGTCCTCAACGACGACGGGCGTCTCTCCGACGCCACCGTCGTGGAGTCGGGTGTCGGGGAGGCCCAGCCGGTGGCGCCGAACATCAATGCGGACGGCTCCGACAACCCGGAGGGGAGGGCGCGGAATCGCCGGGTGGAGATCGTGGTGGAGGCCTAACCGAGCCAAGCGACCTCTTGCCCGCACGGGCCGCGGGTATCATTCCGGGCCATGGCGGAAACCGACAGACCCAGCGTCCTGATCGCCGATGACGAGGCTGACATAACGAGCAATCTTGCCGCGGTGCTGGACCGCTCCGGCTTCGATGTCATGACTGCCAACGATGGCGCAACCGCCTTGGAGATGGCGAGACAACACGACCCGGACCTTTGTGTCCTCGATGTGATCATGCCCGATCTCGACGGCAGGGAGGTCTTGCGGAGTCTCCGCGCCGATGGGCGGTGGAACCCGGTGATCCTCCTCACCCAGGTCGGGGAGGCATCGGAGCGGGCGATGGCCCTGGACGAGGGTGCCGACGACTATCTCAATAAGCCATTCGACCCCTACGAGTTGGTGGCCCGGGTGAGAGCCGTCCTCCGTCGCTCCAGCAAGGGTCTTCCCCCGCTTTCGTCGGCGGAGATACTCCGTTCGGGGCGTCTCACGTTTGACCAACGGGCACATCGGGCGTGGCACGACGACACCGAACTCAAACTTACCCCGCGTGCCATGGTTCTGCTCGGCTATCTGATGACCCATCCCGATGAGCTCCTCAGCCGGGAACGTCTCCTCGAGTTCCTCTGGGGCTGGGACAGCCCGGTGGGCACACGGGCCGTGGACAATCGGATCGCCGAGTTGCGTCGCGCTCTGAACGACGATCCCGGGCATCCCACCTGGATCGAGACGGTGTCGGGTCAGGGGTACCGGTTCATCGCCGACGTGGCAGCAAAGAAATGAGACTGCGGATGCCCTTGGTGGTGGGTGTGGTCCTGGTTGCGGGGCTGATCGCTGTTTCCGTGGTTGTCGCATCAAGGATCTGGGCGGATCAGGATGTCTTTCTTCGTGGACCCGTCGCCGGGGCCGTAGCTGCAGGCGGTGTCCTGATCCTCCTCGCAATGGTCGCTTTCGGCTTGGTGAGATGGCGAATATCGCGGTCGTACCGAAAGGGACTGGACGAGGCCGAGTCCCAGGCGCAGCAGGAGCGACGACGATTCCTCCTCCGACTCGACCATGAGCTGAAGAACCCCGTCCAGGCGATCCGGGCGGGTCTGGCGAACCTCGAGGGTGGGGACCTCCCTTCCGACGCCGCGAACCTGATCCGGTCGACGGACGCCCAGGCGATTCGGGTGGGGAGACTGGTGGGGGATCTTCGCAAGCTCGCCGAGCTGGAAACCCAGCCCTTGGAGGAGACCGAGGTTGACGTTGGGGAGCTCCTTAGCGAGTTGGAGGGGCTTGCCGGTCCCGAGCGGACCATCAAGATTGTCACGCCTCAGGCCCCCTGGCCCCTGCCACCGGTGTGGGGTGACCGTGACCTCCTCTCGCTTGCGATACACAATCTGGCCTCCAACGCACTCAAATTCAGCAATGAGGGCGACACCATCGAGGCCCGCGCCTCCGAGGAGGAGGGCGATGTGGTTTCCATCGAGATCGCCGACACGGGTCGAGGGATACCTTCCGACGAGGTCTCCAAGGTGTGGGAGGAGCTGGTGAGGGGATCGCACTCACAGGGCGTACCCGGGACGGGGCTCGGTTTGGCGATGGTGCGTGTCATCGCAGAGCGCCATGGGGGGCGCACCCTCCTGAAAAGCCAAGAGGGTGCGGGAACGGTGGTCAGATTGGAGCTACCCGCCCTGAGGTCTTCCTCCCGGGGCTGAGGCGTGGGTCGACGGCAGCTCCCGGGACTATCTCCGGATTACGAAAGCCCGGAGTCTCGAGGAGTACGACAGGAGAGGGGATGTCGTGGACGGGGGGAAGTTGGAGCTACAGAGCGAGGACCAGTCTCAGCCCGCTGTCGACATTTCCCATGATGGCCCGACCCAATTGCCCCGACCGTTCTACGAGCCTATCCCTGTCGACCACGAGTATCTGGCTGACGTTGACAACAGATGGTTTATCAAGCCCACCCTCTCCTTGATCGAGTCGAACGTTTCCCGGTGCGTCACCGAGACGCAATGTGGAGGTGATGGTTGCCACGATCACCGTTGCCAGCGTGGACCGATTGAAACGATTTGAGGAAACCACGACTGCGGGACGCCGGTAGCCGGGCTCCGAGCCAAAAGGAATCCCGAGATCGACCCACCAGACCTCGGCTCGCTCTACCACTCCCATCCCCCCGACTCCACAAGGTGACGCCCCAGCGCAGTGGCTTCCACTCCACCAGATGTCTCCACCTCGCTCGCGATCTCGTTCAGTTTGCCGGTGACCGGATCCTCACCCTCTCTGCTGACGAACTCCTCCAGGGCGCGGACAAAGAGCTGCGATCGGTTGAGATTCAGGCGTTCTGCTAGTTGCTCGGCCTCATCGAATAGTTCGTCGGGGATCGAAACGGCGGTCTTCATGGATCCGAGTATAACCGGTTATACCAACCAGGAGTCGCCACCGGCGGTTTGGCCGATGGCGATGATTCCTCGCTGGGGTGGTGGTGATGGAGGCCACCAGAACCCCTTTGGTCGTCTACGACCCGACGATCACATTACCGGTTCCCCGGTCGTCGATGCTGGGGTCGCCGCCGTACTCGACATTGTTGCCATTTCCGTCGACCGAGATCGAACCGACATTGGCGACGTCGACCGCGTTGCCCTCGCCTGGGATCTCCAGAGACTCGGCATCGGCGATCTCCACCGAATTGCCTTGTCCATCCACTGTCACCGTCGTACAAGTTCCCGAAAGCTCGACGGCCAGCCCTTGACCATCGATCGACACGGGTTGGTTGTCGCAGCTCTCCTCGACGGGAATGCCGGTCCCGGTTATAACGATCTCATCGCCCTCGGGGGCGTCATCGCCTTCGGTGGTGGGTGGCGCCTCGGTTCCCGGAGGCGTGGTGCCACCCGCCTGGCCCGGGCCCTCTACGACGTTGCCCAAGCCGCGATTGTCGACCGTTGGGTTCCCGTTGTGCCATTCGACGTGGTTGCCCGTCCCATCGACAACAATGGAGGCGACGGTGTCGACCTCGACCGCGTTGCCCTCTCCATCCACCTCCAGGTCGTCCGCCTCCGTGATCTCAACCGCGTTGCCTTTCCCATCAACCGTCACGGTGGTGCAGCTCCCCGACAACTCGACTGCGAGCGCTGTCCCATCGATCGACACAGACTGGTTGTCACAGGTTTCCTCGACGGGGATGCCGTTGCCGGTGATCACGATCTCATCCCCGGATGGGGCGTCACTATCATCGGTGGAGGGTGGTGCGGTCGTGGCCGGCGGTGCGGTGGTCGCAGGCAGCGCGGTGGTGGTCGGTGGTTCGGTGGCAGCTGCGTCCTGCGAACCTTGAACCACATTTCCGGTTCCCTGGTTGCTGACACTGGGGTCGCCATTATGCCATTCCACGAAATTGCCCTCGCCGTCGACCAAGATGTCAGAAACCGTGTCGATCTCCACCGCGTTTCCGTCACCATCCACCTGGAGGTCTGTGGCCGTGGCAATCTCGACCGCGTTGCCCTGCCCGTCCACCGTCACGGTCGTGCAGGACCCCGACAACTCCACCGCAAGGGCAGTGCCATCGATGGAGACGGGCTGGTTGTCACAGCTCTCCTCAACCGGGATGGCATTACCGGTGATCTCGATGGCGTCACCGTTGGCAAATGTGGTCTCGTCGGTCTGTCCGGACTCATCTACGGTGGTGCCCGGTGCTGCCGTTGTGGGAGGGGTCGTGTCCGCGGTGGTCTCGGCCGGGACCGGGTCGCCCGCGTCGACAACCCCGCCGCCGCAAGCCGCCAGTACCAGGACCAAGACGGCCAACACGGCCCACCGAGTTAATCCATGTGTCATCATTGCTGGTTCCTCTCGTAATGATTCGAGTGTGACGACAAGGTAATGGATGATTGTGGCACGCCTATGCCGGGCCTGTAACCAATTCGTCACATCAGGGGTCGGCTCCACTAGGGTGTGACGAGGATCGGTGCAGAATCCTGAACGGTCAGCCGGTGAGGCCTTCGATCCCCATGAGTCCTTCGATCCCGATTTCCAGATCGGTCTTGGCGAGAAGGCGCTCGATTGTCACGGTCTGCAGCTTCTGAGCGATCGTCAGGATCCAGTCGAGGCGGTGGCGGGCAGGTTGGTTGTCTCCTTCGGCTGAGGAGAGGGCTACGGCGCCTGTCCCGGACCAGCGGGCGAACTTGGATTCTCGACTGAACCGTGACGGGTCGCCGACTTCGACTAGGAGGGTGGCGGCGGAGATGGCGCCTACGCCTATCTCGTCGCGGAGGGTGGTGCCATGTTCGTCGAGGAGCTGGTCGATGACACGTTCGAGGCGTCGGATCTCCCGGCGGGTTTCGCGGTCCTGGTCTATGAGCGGAACTAGCCATGACAGCCGATATTCACCGGCCATGGTCGACACGGCGGTCAGGTCGATGGTGTCGAGGTCTCGCAGTCGGGCTTCGATCTTGCCGCTGGTGGGGAGCTGGTCCCGGATCTCGGTGGGGAGTTTGGCGAGCTGGTCACCGACATGGTGCAACAGCAGGGTCCGGGAAGCTACCAGCGTCCGGCGGTGTTCAAGCACCGCTTCGATCTTGGCAACAAGCGGATCGTAGACCTCGAGAGCTTGCGCTGGCCCTAGTGTGGGTTCGGCCAACAGCGCCCTAGCAGTGGAGAGGGAATCGTTGTTGTCGGTCTTTTCGAGGCGGCGGGCCCGTCGGTATTCCACCCAGGATGACACTCGGATGACACTCGGATCCTCTGTGTAATTGGAGCCTCGAGCGGAGCAGCTTGGTGGCGTCGGCGTCCGACGAGCCTGATGACGCCCCGGAGCCGAACCAGTCCTTCAGAGAGCCGACCTCGGACGCGCCGCACGGATCGCCTTCGGCGAGTCTGCGTCCACCACTACGGCCTCGAGGTCTTCAGCCAGTTGGCTCACTGAAGCGCCGCATCGAGCACGTAACCGGCTTGCCCTTTTGCCTTTGAACTCGCCGTGGCGTAGGAGTCCGTGCGAGTCATCCGGTCGGCAGCTAGCGCCGAATGCTGGTTTCACAGAGGCCCTCGAGCTGACCAGAGCGGTGAACGCCGGGTTTGTCTTGACCTGCACGTTCTTGGAGCGATCCTCCACGCCCCATTTCGCCAACTGATTGTCGACAAACCGATGGATCGAGCGGGGTCAACGACTCCGTTCGGTCAGACTCACCGGTATCGGCCGGCAGGAGATCCCCACTCACTTCGGGATCCCGCCCCTCTGAGGACAATCTCGCTCGGTGGACGGGGTCAAGTCGCAATAGCGAGAGTGATCACCTCGGCCATTTCGCACTGATCGTGCTCGTCTTGTCATCCCAGTCGACCTGCCTGACCGGGTTCGAACTCGCTCGCGGGTACGGCGGCGGTTCGCGTCCGGGAGGGTGCTATGGCTGCAGCTAGCTCTCGTATTCCGGTGACGATCGTCGATTCGGGGGTTTGGGAGTAGCCGAGGAGGAGGGTGGCCGGGCCGTGTTTCCGCATTCGGAACCGGTTGAGCGTGCCCAGGGCGATGCCACGCTCGACGGCCTTGGCGGCTACTTCTCTTTCGTCGTGTCCGTCTGGAAGACGCACAGCGGCGTGCAGGCCGGCTGAGACACCCCCAACACTGGCTTCGGGAATGAATTCTTGTAGGGCTCCGACCAGGGCGCTGCGTCGTTTTTCGTAGAGTTTCCGCATCCTGCGCAGGTGGCGGTCCAAGTAACCCTTGGCGATGAAGTCGGCGAAGGCGTATTGGATGGTGTGAGCAGTTGAAAGGTCGGCGAGCCGTTTTTCTCTTGTCACGGCGTCGAGCAGGTCGTAGGGGACGACGAGCCAGCCTATCCGCAGGCCCGGCGCCAGTGTCTTGCTGGCCGAGCCTGCGTAGATGACCCTCTGTGGGGCCAGGCCTTGTAGGGCGCCGACCGCGGGCCGGTCGTAGCGGTATTCAGCGTCGTAGTCGTCCTCGACGAGCCATCGGTCGGACTGGTTGACCCCATGTCAGCAGCTCGGTCCTTCTGGCACCGCTGAGTACCTCTCCGCTGGGGAACTGGTGAGCGGGAGTCACTGTCACCGCGTCGACGTCGGATTCCCGGAAATGGTCGACTACGAGACCCGAGGCGTCCACGTCGACGGGGACGAGCTGTATGCCGGCTCGGGTCGCGGTCAGCCTCTGGTCGGGGTGGCTGGGATCTTCGAACGCCATCGTGGAGACACCACAGTCCACCAGGGCCCGGCAGGCCAGACCTTGGCCCTGTGCGTAGCCCGAAGTGACAACGATCTGCTCCGGGTCGGCGACCACTCCCCGCACCCGACCGAGATACTCAGCGAGCGTGCTACGCAACACGTCGACACCCCGTGGGTCTCCATAATCGAAGCCACCGGCGGGCATGTCGGTAACCGCGGTCCCGACCGAGCGAAGCCAGCTGTTGCGGGGAAACCTGGAGACGTCAGGTATCCCGGGGCGAAAGTCGAATCGAGGTGGGCGCGGCGGCGTAGGGACCGACCGGCGGGGACGGATCCTGGCGACGGCATCCGAAACTACCGTCCCCGACCCCGGGTGTGTGACGAGGTATCCCTCAGCCTTCAACTGCATGTAGGCGGACACCACAACACCGCGGGAAACTCGAAGCTGGCCGGCCAGGTCCCGGGTCGACGGCAGCACCGTCCCGCCATGCAGCCTGCCCCCTCTGATGGCCTCCCTGAGCTGGCTCTCGAGCTGGGTCACCAGGGGCATAGGGTGGGCTCTGTCGACCGTGACCAGTAGGGTGTCCGAGGAATTGGTCCTCTCAGACGTTTCCTGAGTGGATCTGGCCGGCATACCAGTTTCAGCGTAGTTTGTGTCGTCCAAGAAGCCGGAACAGCCGGCTTGCCACTCACCCGTGGAGGCGGGCGATGCTAATCATGCCTGAAACAGTCAGGGCCATCATGTCCGAGCGAACCCGCGCAGCACAGAAGCAGTCTCTCCGACGCCTGCATTAAAGGGTGGCCAGCTTCACTTCTGGAGCCTGGATCCTCTTACCCAACAGCTCAGGGGTGCGGCCCACCATCAGCCCCGCGATGAAAACGGTCAAGACGACGAAGATCAGCATTCCCGCCAGTCCTACCCCCACCCCTCCCGGGCTCACCTCGCCAAGAAGCATGTTGGATAGGGTGACGATCGCCCCCACCGGGGTGTACGAGTCGTGCATCGAGTTGACCGAGCCGTTGGATGTGGCGGTCGTGGACGCTGCCCACAACGCCGACAGTCCCGGACCAAAACGGACTTCCTTGCCTTCCAGGTTCCCTCCCGGCGAAGCTTCGGTCGCTTCCTGGCTGATCCCGTAGGCACTGAACGCGGGATTCCCGTTGGTCTCGGCGACGACGGCGATTCCGGCGCCAGCGATCCAGAGGATGAACATCGCCCAAAACACGGCCTTCCCTTGTCGGCGTCGCTGCAGCATCGCCCCGTAGGTAAATGGGGCGGCAAAGGGAATCAGCAAGATCGCCGCCAGCTCCAGGACATTGCTGATCTCGGTGGGGTTTTCGAAGGGATGCGCCGAATTGGTGTTGAAAAAGCCTCCTCCGTTGGTGCCGAGCTGCTTTATGGCGAGTTGGGAGGCGACCGGTCCGCCGGGTATCGACTGGGTTCCGCCCTCGACGATTGCCACCTCCTGAAAACCCGATGTGTTCTGGATCACGCCCTGGGTGACCAGAGCGAGTGCGAAGAGGATGCTAAGAGGAAGCAGGAGGCGGGTTGTGATTCGGGTGAGATCGACCCAAAAGTTGCCAATGGTGTCGCTGCGGCGCCGCGCCAAACCCCGGATCAGAGCTGCCATCACCGCCAGTCCTACCGAGGCAGACACGAAGTTCTGGGTGGCCAACCCCACCGCCTGGGGCAGATAGGACAGGGTGCCCTCGCCGCCGTAGTTCTGCCAGTTGGTGTTGGTGACGAACGACACAGCCACATTGAGAGCCACCAGCGGCTCCACTCCTCCTGCCCGGTTGGGGTTGAACGGCAGCACACCTTGGAGGCGAAGCAGACCGTACAGGCCCAGGATCGAGACCAAACTGAAGGCCAACAACGAGAAGACATAAGCCGTCCAACGCTGCTCCCTCTCCGGGTCGACACCGACCAGTCGGTACACGAAACGCTCGACTGGCAAGAAGATCCGGTCACCCGGAGCCGAACCAGTACCGAGGACCGCGGCCAGGTAGCGACCGAGCAGCGGGGCGACGGTCAAGATCAACCCGATCAAGATGACGACGATGACCCAAGTAACGTCCATCAGAACCGCTCCGGGTCCAACAGAGCGACAACCAGGTATACCAACAGGGCGACACCCAGAACCAACGCCACCAGGTTTTCAACCATGGCGCTCCGACTCGGGGCCATCCCGGGAAATAGGAGCCGGAGCTCCAACTACCCGGTCACAGAACACCACGAAGCCCACAGCGACAGCGAAGAAGACCAGGACAGCCGCGATGATGATCACATCCATCCTGTTACCTGTACTACCACGGAGAACGATCGACAAGAGCCTTGACGCCTTTTTGACGGTCGCGACCGGAGACCGAACGCAACGTTGATGCAGGTCAGGGCACCCGGGCGGAGGTCCGAGTCCTCCTCACGATTCGTAATGAACGACGCGACGTATCTCCTAGAGCTGACGACGCAGGATTCGCCGAAACGAGACTTCTCGAAGTGACGGGATAGCTCGGTCGGCGTGATCGGGGGTGTCTTGGATCGATCGGGGCATACCTGTCACCCAGTCGAAACGCGGCGTCGACCGCGCTCCGGTGGTGATCGATCTCGAGATCGCCACCCGCGACCATGAGTCGTTGTTGTAAGTGAGTCCCATCGCATCCTGGTGGTGGATGCCGAGCCACAGATCGTCCGAGCTCTTGCGATCAACCTCATGGCACTCGGATACCAAGTGGACACCGCGGCAAGTGGCGAGGAGGCACTCAAGGGGGCGGCCGATCACAAACCCGATGCCATGAGCCTCGATCTAGGGTTGCCCGGTATCGACGGTGTAGAGGTGATTCAGGGATTACGGGGATGGTCCAGTGCCCCCATCATCGTGCTCACCGTCCGGGAGGCCGAGGCAGACAAGATCGAGGCGCTCGATGCCGGGGCCGACGCCTACGTCACCAAACCCTTCGGGATCGGAGAGCTACTGGCCCGTCTACGGGCCGCACTACGACGAGCCGCTCCCGCCGATCGGGAACAGCCCACGGTGGTCACCGACGACTTCGTCATCGATCTAGGGGCAAAGACCTTCACTGACCGCGAAGGACACGAAACCCGCCTCACCCCCACCGAGTGGAGCGTCGTGGAATCCCTGGTACGGAACGAGAGCAAGCTCGTTTCACAACTCCAGCTTCTAAAGGAGGTGTGGGGGCCCCAACTACGAACACGAGACCAACAATCTGCGAGTGTTCATGGCGCAGATCCGACGCAAACTGAACCCGACCCGGCTCATCGTCGCTATTTCATCACCGAACCCGGAATGGGATACCGTTTTATCCGCTCCTACTCCGACTCCGACACCTCGTGACGGCGGCGCGGCCACAAGATCGGACATAAGAGTATCAAACCAGCGCCCACCACAATGACTCCCCAGTCGACGCCCTCGTCCATCTCATAACCCTCCTCGATGACCTCCAATGAGGAGACCTCGAGATACGACTCACCCTGTCGTGATGGGTCGTGCCATTTCCACACCCCGGTTGCCTTGACGACCGGACCACGCCGCAGGTAACCGCCCGGAGGGTCGAGACCCCTGCCCATTTCATTGGGCATCCTGATCCCGACTCCGCTGTTACCACCCTGAGGGCGCCCACCATCACCAATGGGTTGGGACACGTAGGCGTCCCCATTGAGCTGGGTCCACATCCAGCCGTCGCCCCGGAACCCATAGTCGCCGACCAGTTCTCCTCGCACCACCACCTCTTCACCAGCCCATTCCGCTCCGAAATCGATTAGGACTGAGACAGTGACTTCGGTGGCTCCCAGAACCGGAACGGCAAACACATTGAGGAGCATCATGCCCAACACCAACCCCAACACCCTTCTCATCACTTCCCCCGGACCGAGGCGTAGACGAAACCCAGTAAGGCGAAGAGAGCCATGAACTCCAGACGACCCGCCCACATCTCGACCATGTAAACCATCTGGAGGGGAACGGGCATCGATGGGTCGGTGACACCGACCGAGAGCCCGATGGTCGCCGCGGCGCTCACCGACTCGAAGAGCGCGTCCTTGAGCGGCAGGCCATACACCAGCCCGACACCTGCCCCCAGTAGGTAGGAGCCGACGTAGAGCAGGGAGATGGTCATCACCGACTGGACGACCTCAGGGGTGAGCCGCATCTTTCCGCCCTGGTAATAGCCCGTCGTGATCACGGCTCGCTCGGGGAGCAGGACTTGCTTGATCTGGTTGAGAATGGCCTTGATGGTGAGTCCCACCCGGAGGGCTTTGACCCCACCCGCGGTCGCTGACCCCATCCCACCCACGGCCATGGCGATTCCCATCGCCACGAATGCAAACCCGCCCCACTGGCCCAGCTCCGTGGAGGAGATCGTGGCCCAACCGGTGGTGGTGTGTGCGGAGAAGATCTGAAAGAGCCCCTGTCGGGTCAACCCGGGAATAGCCGTGAACGCCTCCGTCATCACCAGCCCGACGAGGACGAGGAACATCGTTATTCCCATGCTGGAGAGGAGCGTGCGCGTTTCCAGATTGGCTAGGGCGTCCTTGGGACGTCCCTGCCACAACGAGTGGTGAAGACCGAACGACATGGCACCCCCCGCCATCGCGGTCGCCGCAACCACCTCGAAGATAGCCGAGTGGTAGTAGCCGATACTTGTGGACTGAGGGGCGAATCCTCCCGTGCTGAATCCAGCGAGAAACATGTTGATTGCGTGGAAAACCGCACGTCCCGGCTCGAAACCGAGCACCACCCAGCCGACGACAGTCAGCCCGGTCACCACCAGCACGAAATGAACGATGGCGACCGCCCAGAGGAACCGGGCCGTAGAAATGATCGAAGGAAGGAAGCGCTCCCCCCGCGCCTCACCTATGTAGAGAGAAATGCCCCCACTCCCGGCGAAGACGGTCAAGGCGGCGACGACGATACCGAGACCGCCCATGAACTGAAGGAGGTGTCGCCAGAAATTCAACGACGACGCAAGATGATCCAGATCGCTGATCACCGCCAGGCCGGTAGTGGTCAGAGCCGAGACCGAGTCGAAAAGCGCATCGAGAGTGTCACCGAAGTGGCCCGACAGGACGAAAGGAATTGCGCTGATCATGGGCACCACGAGCCAGGTGAGCGCCACCACCACCATTCCATGACTCCAATTCACCTGGGGGTGTTCCGTGCCGACCCGGAGACCGACCACACCGAGCAACCCGAACACCCCAATAGTGAGAAGGAATGAGCCGAAGGGATGCCAATCACCAGCCAAAGCAGCCCAAACCAAGGGCAATACGGTGGCGGTCGCCATCACGAGAAATATCCGCCCCATGACGGCGCCTATCAGCCGGACATCCTCGACGTGCGGGCGGATCAGCATCTCAAGCGACGAAGAGAATCAAAACAGCGAGGATCCAAGCCACCACGACCAGAACGGCCAGCATGAATCCTTCCGCGGCAAGCATCACCAACCCCCCGAACAAATCGCTCAGACTGAACCTCCACCGTCCGTTGTGGCGTCTCCTCGAAGCCATAACCTCCCTTTTTAGGGAGGTTATGGCATCCTTCCCGACCGTCTTGACGCGACCCTTACACCCTCGGACGGATTCTTAACGAGGGTCTGACGGAGTTATCCCTGGCTAGCTGGGGCACCGTAGCGCGAGCCCGGCGGCACGCAGCCATCGAGCGCTTGGTTCAAGTCAAGGACCAGCGGGGGCACGTAGCGGGACCCGGCTCAGGTGGTATTCGCCGGCTGGTGCGGTCCTTGCCTCCTACCGTGATGCGTGCGCCAATTCCGACAAGATGCTCTCCGAAATCCTCCTGACGCAAAGCCACATGGAAAGACTCACACCGAGAAGGCTGACCTAGCTCACAACGTACGCTCCGTCGTACTGCACAGGATCGAAGAAACAGCGCGGCACGCTGGCCACCTGGACATCGCACGAGACCTCCTCGACGACCGCACCGGTCTCGGTGCGCGACGAGACCAATCGTCGGACCCACTGGAGCTAAATGAACCACTTCTGGTTTACGTTCGACACGGACGGATCGTGACGGAACCCCCCAGGTCGATACCAGCAACCAACGCGTAGCTGCAGAAGACGCGCTATCGGGTTCTAAGTCTGAGGTCGCAGGGAATACCCATTTCTCTGCCACCTCATGAAATCTCAAAAGGGAGGCGTCTTCGACTTTCGCAAAGACCGATTTTCTGGTGAGTTTCTGGCAATGTGACTGACGGGTAACCGCGTTTGCCCTGGTCAGGGGTGTTTCACGTGAGTGTCGTAGAGTTTGGGAAGCTCGCGTTCTACCACTGAACTCCGCCCGCTCGTTCTTCTATTCGCCCAGGCCAGTCGCCTTTTGCGTGTCTCAGGCTGTCTCAAAAACTTCCTGGCGAATTGAGACTTATCATTAACGAAGGAACCACGCTCCACGAACCTCGTCAGAGTCACCCTCACTGGCCTCATCGAACCTGGCGAAGACATCGCGCTGGTCGAGGGAAAAAAAACACCGATCACGGGTAGGTGACTTCGCGGGTGATCTCGTGTCCCGGGCTGGTGATGCGCTCGTGGACGATCCGGTGTTGGCGGTCGAGGTGGAGGTCGATGAGGATCCGAGAGCCGGGTAGGTAGAGTCGGATCCCGTGCTCGTCGGGGAGTTTGGTCACCTGGTCGATGTTGGCGTTGGGGTACACCTCGAGATCGATGAAGGCATTGCCGGTGAGGGTGGCGCTGCTGGAGGTCTCGGCTCCTGCTCCGGAGTTGACGGTCTCGTCGAGGGTGAGTCGGTCCACCTTTCGCATGGTCGCGATGACCTGGTCGAGGAGTTCGGGTTGACGGTCTGATGGTGGCCAGACCAGGTCGAGTCGAACAGTTCCGTTGGTCCATTCTTGGCTGGTGACCCCGATTTCGATGGTGGTGGTCCCCTCGGAGAGGGGGAGCTGTTGGGTGTAGCAGCCGGCTCCGCAGGGTCGGGGATGAAGGTCGACCCCAGTGCCGTCGGGGAGGGTGGCGGTGGGTTCGATTCGGGCGTCTTCGATACCGCCGCTGGACGAGTT
>WHTL01000384.1 GCA_009377735.1 Acidimicrobiia bacterium | reverse complement strand
TTCGAGGACTGGGTTCGAGCCACTGCCGAGGAGCTTCGCCTCTCCTGCGGGCAAGCCCACGACGACCTTGCATCTGCATGCGCTGCCACCGGCGACTATGCCGGGGCAATCTCGGCTATCAACTCCTGGCTCGAGCTCGACCCATTGCGCGAACCTGCATACCGGCGTCTTATGCTCCTCAACGCCTGGGCGGGAGACCGCGTCGGCGCGGTCGAGGCCTATCGACGCTGTGTGGCCACCCTCGACCAGGAGTTAGGGGTCGATCCCCTCAAGGAGACCACCGAACTCCACGGAGCCATTCTCGATGAAGATCTTCCCCCGGCACCGAGTAGTCGTCGCCGCGTTGAGGTGAAAACCGCACCGGTGAACGAGCCACCCAGTGATTTGCTCGCTCGGGAGTCCGAATTGACGGAACTTCTCAAAGCCGTGCGAGATAGGAACAATGGCCGAGTGATAAGGCTCGCCGGCGACCCCTGGATGGGCAAGACCCGGCTCCTCGATGAACTCACCGACGCCGCCGCTGCCGAGGGTCGTCCGGTCGCTCGTGCCAGGGCATACCGTACCGAAAGCCACCTTCCGTACGGGGTGGTACGTCAGATGCTCGACTCGATCGTTGCCGGCCCCCAATCGTTGACCGAGATTGTCGCGGGTTGGGCGATTGCAGAAGCTGCTCGGATCCATCCGGCGCTGGGGGATCCTCCCGATACGCCACCCAATGACCCCCTGGGTGAGACCCGACTCTTCGATGCCCTCTTCGAGTTGCTCACAGTGGATTCACTGGTTCTCGCAGTCGATGACACCCAGTGGGCCGATCCCGCTTCGTTGACGTTTCTCGCTTATCTGGGACGTCGACTTGCAGACACGTCGTGTTTGTTCGTGTTCGCCCATCGGATCGACGAGCCCACCAAATTGGCGCCGCTGATCGAGGCGGTGGAGGTTGCCTACACAACACACCTGGAACTGAGTCCGCTCACCGCGGAACAGATCGGCGAACATTTGGGAGACCACCCCGCCGCGGTCGATCTTTTGGCCCGGACGGGCGGAGTCCCAGCCCTGGTGGCGGACGGGTTGCAGAGCGATGACGACTCCGAAGCGACAGCCGGAATACGACGCTTCATGGAAGTGAGGCTCGGAGATCTCAACGACCTCAACCGCCAGGTGATGACGACTGCAGCAGTCCTCGATGGTGCGGCGACAATCGATCTGGTCCAAGCCACCAGCGGACGGACAGATGACGAGGTGGCGGACGCAGCGGAGGAACTGATAGCAAGGAGGATCCTCATCGCCGAGGTCGACGGGACATTGAAGTTCGAGATCGCCAGCATGGAACGCCTGGTGTACGACCAGACGAGCTTGGTCAGACGCCGGCTCCTCCACCGTCGGGCAGCCGCGGCTCTCGAGACCATGCCGGGCTCTGAGGGCGATCCAGGTCTCGCCACGGTGATCGCCCGGCACCACCACGCCGGTGGCCACGATGCCGAGGCCGCCCACTGGTATGTCGAGGCGGCCGATCTGGCCCGACGAGTTTTCGCCAGTAATGAGGCGATCGAGGCCTACAACAACGCTCTCGATCTGGGGCATCCCGAGGTAAGCCGCATCCGGCTCTCGCTCGGTGACACCCTCTTATTCGCTGGCAGATTCACCGATGCGCTGACAGAGTTCGAAAAGGCGGCAGCGTACGGCGAGGGCCCAGAACGAGCCCTCGCGGAGCACCATATCGGCAATGCCCACCGCCGACTCGGCAACCTCGACAATGCCTTGGGTCAGTTTCGGATGGCCCAGGAAGATCATCCCGATCGAGTGTCCCTGCACAGCGACTGGGCGCTTGCCCTTCTGCGTGTCGACGATCGCCGTGGAGCACGGGAACAGGCCGATCGGGCCGTGGTCGCCTCCCAGCAGTCGGAGCCGGAGGGCAGATCACGGGCACTGGCGGTCCTGGGTATGGTGACCCCCCATCGTGACGAGTCGGAGAAGGTGCTGAGGGAAGCCCTCACCCTTGCGGGAGATGATCCCGTTCTCAAAATGGGGGCTCTCAATGGCCTCGCCTACAGCCTCGGTCAGACGGGGGCGGATGAGGAGCCGCTGGCATTGGTGAAGGAGGGGCTGGAGATCGCGTCCCGGATCGGCGACAAACATCGCCAGGGTGCCCTTTTCAACCATCTGGCTGACATCCACCATCGTGCCGGACGAAACAAGGAGGCGGAGGACGCCCTCACCGAGGCCGTAAAGCTACTCGTCGAGATCGAACCCGGCTCCTGGCAACCCGAGGTGTGGCTTCTCACCAACTGGTAAGCCACGCGTCACGACACCAACCCCACCTCCAAGAGAGCACCGTCGATCTGGATATCGAGGGTGGATGCCACCGAAGCCGGGACCACAATCGTGGTCCCCATGGAATGGGATATCCCCGCCACCATCGCTGTCCCGGCCACGACCATGAGGACACGGAGCTCACGCTGCGTTCCAAGATCGGCAAGGCCTCCTGTCTGGCTGTGCTCGGCGATCCAGTAGTGGTCGGTGGTGACCAGCTTTCGAGATCCCATCCTGGGTGACGCTGGCAGATCGATGCTTCCGGGCGGATCAACCAGTAGTGTCTCCGCGGCCTCCTCGAGGTGGAGCTCCCGCTCCGGCCGATCGTATAGGTCGGGCCAGTCGTCGACCCTGAAGGTGGTGTCACTCGGAGTCTGGACCTCGGCCACCAGGACTCCGGCTCCGAGGGCATGGAGCATCCCCGCGGGAAGATGGTGGAAGGCGCCGGTCTCTGCGGGTCGCTCTCCCAGAATGGGACGGACGTTCCCGGAGGAGACGGCGCGGCGTGCCATTTCGATATCGGTTCCATCGATGACATCGAGGAACAGGCTGGAGTCCGGCTCGGCTCCGATCACGTACCACGACTCCGTCTTGAGGCGGGCCTCGGGATGATCGGCTACATAGTCACGGTGCGGGTGGACCTGCACCGACAAGTGCTGGTGGGCGTCCAGCAGCTTTACCAGAAGCGGAAAGTTCCCCTCGCCGGTTGGATCCGCCGAACCGAGGAAGTCCGAACCGTACCGATCGATGAGGTCGTGCAGACTCCTTCCCTCAAGTGGTCCTGACCGCACCTTCGTCCGGGGGTCGTCCACATGGGGTGCCGTACCCTCCGGCAGATCGGCGATCTCCCAACTCTCGGCAATGCGACCGGTGCCCTTGCCCATATCCGATAGGCGGCTCCCTACCCAGGGTCGGTCGACTGGTATGGGGCTGGTGACGAAGGGCGGCAGCGGCGTCACAGG
>WHTL01000374.1 GCA_009377735.1 Acidimicrobiia bacterium | reverse complement strand
TGGCCTTCTTTGTCAATATCGGCCTGAACCTGGTCCTCATCCCGCGTTTCGGTGAGGATGGGGCTGCGATTGCCACCGCCATCGCCTACGTCGTGGCGATGGCAGTCGCCGTCGTTCTCTACCGGGTCACCTACTCCTCCCTCAAGCAGCCGCGCTCTACCGAATTGGTCTAGAGCCCCAGGGCGCGGGCGAGGAAGGCGGCCATTTCACCGCGGGTGACGTTGTCGTTGGGGCAGTATCTGGTGTTGTCGGGTGGGTTGCACCCTCTGGTGATCCCCTCGGCGGCGATCCGTTCTATGTCTTCAGAGAAGACGGTATCGGAGATGTCGGTGAAGGGATGGTGGTGGTGGGCATCGGGGAGGTTGAGGGCACGGGTGAGGAAGGCGGCCATTTCACCGCGGGTCACGTTGTCGTCGGGGCAGTATCTGGTGTTGTCGGGTGGGTTGCACCCTCTGGTGATCCCCTCGGCCGCGATCCGTTGTATGTCTTCTGAGAATACGGTATCGGAGATGTCGGTGAAGTTGGGTCCGTCTGTGTCGTGGAGATGGAGGGCACGGGTGAGGAAGGCGGCCATTTCGCCGCGGGTGACGTTGTCGTCGGGGCAGTATCTGGTGTTGTCGGGTGGGTTGCACCCTCTGGTGATCCCCTCGGCGGCAATCTTCTCGATGTCCTGGGCGAAGACCGTGTCGGAGGTGTCCGTAAAGGAGAGATCATGGTTCGGTGGCTCGTCGCCCGGTGGTTCATCATCCGGCGGCGGGTTGTCACGATCAGGAGCCTCGAAGTCCGAGGGTGTTCGGGGGTCATTGTCATCGACCGTCTCACAGTCATTGCCCTCGACGATGCAGTGCTGAGTGAGGAAGGCGAGTCGCCGAGGCTCCCACGCATTGATGAAGTCTGCGTGGAATCCCGTCGTTGGGCCTGACGCGATCTCGACGGCACTCGCCGCGGGTGTCTGACCTGGCCAGGCGAAACGGGCAATGAGGAACGGAAGATTCACGGGGTGTGATGACGGGCAGGTGTAATCACCGTTTCCGTCCCGATCCGAGTAGGTCATGTGACTCTGGTGGTTGGGACTGTCGAGACGGAACCCATCCCAGCAGTCCGGGAAGATAACGTGTGCCTGGAGATGTCCGTCGGTGCAAGTGGGGACATCCCCTTCCTTTGGTTGGTTCGAGTCGTTGCTGCAACCCCAGTAGACCGGTTCTGTGCTCGGCCAGTCCTTCATCATGTCGCCGGCGACGATCCGAAGACCCAGAGGCCATTCCTCCATGCCCACGAGGGATTTGTCGTCGTTGCGGGCGGTGTAATAGAACGTGGTGACGGGATCTGCCCTTCGCCCTTCGATGTAGACGGTGGGGATCCAATACGAGGAGGTGTCGGCGCTGTCTTCGCACTCGGTGGTGGAACCCTGAAGCTGCTTGATCGTGGAGTCGGGGGATATAGCCCGTGACCCGAAGAAGGAATGGTGATGGCCGACATTGTTCTCGCCTGGATAGACGATGGGATCGAAATGCCCGAACTTGATAGGCTTGCCGCATTCGACCCGAAAAGCACCAGGCTCGGCACTGGCCTCGGCTGTTCCGAAGAGGACACCGACCGCGGCAAAGGCAAGGATGAGGAGCAGACCTCTGAGTCTGGTGCGCAATGGGACTCCATGAGTTCGGGGGAAGCGTCAACCTTACCTCGAACAAATCCTTATGAAACTATTAAATACTCGTTGGGCGTCGACAAGTGTCAGCGTGCTGCTGGGTGCCTTGGCTTTGCTTCAACGGACATCCGAGCAACACCACGTCGGGCCAGGGCCTTTACGGTTTCCTCGCCGTCGAGACGCCCCCTCAGCTTGTGGCGGAACCAAGGCATGGTGTCGCTCTTGCCTATCCCCACTCTGGTTAGACGGTACGGATTGAAGTCGTCCGCCGAGTTCGCTTGTCCCTCGATTACGGCCAATGTTTCGTGATACGGTCTGATCAGCTCCTCTACCTGAGGATTCCACTTTCCCCTTGGGTATGCGAAGTGCGCTGGGCGAAATCCGAGTTCGTCCTCAAAACGGGCTATTGCCATCTCGACCTCGACCTTGACCTCGACCGGAATCAGACTGGTCAGCTCCGGGTGATCGTGCGTGTGTGATCCCAAGGTGATGAGTTGGGAGTCATTGTGCTCTCTCAACATGTCCCAGGTGCAGGCGCCGGGATATTCGTGACTCGCCAGCGGTTTGGTCACGGGATGGGATCCCGAGTTGTCGACAAACCCCGTGGGCACGTAGAGCGTTGCGGGGAGACCCAGATCGGTGAGGACAGGGGCGGCATGGGTATGGAAGTCCCGGTAGGCATCATCGAAGGTGATTACGTAGAACGGTCCTCCAGAGGTGTCCCCAGTGCGAAGTCGAGCGAGGGCGTCGTTCAATGAGCGGACACGACCTGTTTCCGCCAGGTGGCTCATTTGGCGCAAGAACCGCTCAAACGGGACATCCATCTCAAGGTCGAGCTGCCCGCTGACCGTGTGGTACATGAGGATGATTACGTCACGAGACCGCCATCGGGGTACGACAGATCCTGTGAGCACCGCCGTCTTCAGAAGATGTCGCTTCACCATCACGACGCGCTCTTGCTCATGGAAGCAAATCTGGAACTGGCCCCAGGCATGATCTCAGGTGGTACGGCGTTGACGAATCGACGTAATTGGTCCATGGGCTGATCGTCTTGCAGCGGACGTTGAATCGCCTTGATGACGCGGCGACGCAGATAGGAATAGGTCAATGCCGCCTTGAGCTTCAATCGGAGGGTTCGATCATCCGTGAAGTAATCGACACTGGCGTCGAACGAACGGGCGATGCGGAGAAGGCGGAGACGTCGCCTGGATGCATTGTCCGGATCGTTATAGACCCACTCGTCCTTGTCCTTGCGGCCCTCTGGTATCTGGATGACGATGATGGGGTCACTCGTGATTCGGATGTTTCCCATCATCGCTAGTTCGGCAACCCGCAATCGGTCCATAGGCTCGATGTTCGGTATGCCAATCGTGCGTTCCATCACCTCTCGCGGCATGACACCCTCGCGCACTGCAGGATAGGACCGGATCGCCCTCATCGCCTTGAGAACCCTCTTGGTAGGTGTGGACGCGACCACCCCGGGTTCGGCGTCGTCGGTCACACCGAATGGGATCCCTTTCTCTGTTGCGAAGACGGCATGAGCGTATGCCACCGTGGCATGTTCGTCCTCACGCAACATTGCGATGGCTTCCCCAACGAAATCTGGCGAGTAGTAGTTGTCGTGGGGACCCCACTTGAAATAGCGGCCCGAGGAGAGGTTATAAGCTCGCTCCCAGTTCTCGGCCAACGGGACAGTCGTGTCGGACCGATGATGCTGTACCTCGGCATGCTCACGGGCCAACTCCGAGACGATGTCAGAGGTACCGTCCTGGGAGGCATTATCGGAGACGATGATCTCGATTGGTCGATACTCGGACTCGAGTGCCGACTGAATGGCACGCC
>WHTL01000182.1 GCA_009377735.1 Acidimicrobiia bacterium | reverse complement strand
TCGACGCAACCGGAGTTCAGGTGGCAGTGATCCAACCCGGATCCCTCACCGTGATCACCTATACCGGTCTCGAGGTCCCGAACAACCTCGATCAGATCATCAACACCTTCCAGGTCACCGGCTGAGGGCTGACCCTCAGCCCCCTCGTTCTGCGCGGATTTTTGACGCGATAAGGCGAGATTCCACGCGCAGAACGAGGTGCTAGCGGCCCGTGTATCACGGACCGAGCCGAGGACCTCTTACGTCCGACGGCAAAAGACCACAGGGAGCACATGCCTATCCGTGTCAAAGAGGAACCGTACGTGTTGGAGGGTCGCATCGTCACCATGGACGAAGAACGCCGCGTCCTCGATGATGGCGCCCTCTACATACGGAATGGTTTGATCGAGGCGGTCAGGTCCACTTCGGAACCGACGCCACAGGGCTTCGAGAGCGCCCCACGGGTCCGGACGGGAGACACCCTCCTTCCAGGGATGATCGAGCTCCACAACCACCTTGCCTACAACGCCATCCCCCTCTGGCAGATACCGGAGCTGTATGAGCACAACGGGAGCTGGCGCGGCACCGACGAGGCGAGGGAGGCAGTGAGCAAACCCGCCGAGGTGCTGGCCCGGACACCAGGCGTTGTGGAGGCCCTGGTCCGGTACGCCGAGTGCCGGTGTCTGCTGGGTGGTGTCACCACCAGCCAGGGGATAACCCTCTCCAGCAGCCCGGGCATCCAGACCTATTTCGAGGGTCTGGTGAGAAACGTCGAGAAATCGGGCGGCGAAGGCCTCCCCGGTGCCGACACCAGAATCGCCAACCCAGAAACAGGTGGTGCCGCCGACTACCTCGACCGACTCCGCGGGATGACCTGTCGCCTGCAGCATCTGAGTGAAGGTCTGGGTGAAACACCCCGTGCCTGGTTTCTCCGGCTGCAGCTTCCCGATGGCGACTGGGCCGTCACCGACGCCTTCTGCGGGATCCACTCCACCGCACTCACCGGCGAAGACTTCGAGCTGATTGCCGCCCGAGGTGGGTCGGTGGTGTGGTCTCCCCTTTCCAACTATCTCCTCTACGGCGAGACGACCGACCTCCCCTCGATGCAAGAGGCGGGGGTCCTCATAAGTCTGGGATCGGACTGGTCGCCATCTGGCAGCAAGAACCTCCTGGGCGAACTCAAGGTGGCACGAGTGGTCAGCGACATCCTTGGTGGTGACGATCCTCTCCTGTCGGCCGAGGAGTTGGTGTCGATGGTGACCATCAACCCCGCCCGGATCTGCAAATGGTCGTCAATGCTCGGCTCACTGGAAGACGGGAAGCTGGCCGATGTGATTGCCATAAATGGGATGAGCGGCGATCCCTACCAAAGTCTTCTCGACGCCAGGGAGACATCGATCACCTTGGTGGTGATCAACGGGGTACCACGGGTAGGCCAGAACCGGTTGATGGCTCAATTCGAGCCCATCGGGGATCATGAGGAGATAACGGTTGGCTCCTCGAACCGTCTCCTCGACCTGTCCCCCATCGAGGCGCCAGACCCACTCGGTGGTCTCACGTTGGTCGATGCCAAGGAACGTCTCACCACCACGTTGGCCGATCTGCCGGCAGTGGCGAGGGATCTCGATCGGGGAGCGGTACCCGAAGGGTTTGTCGCACAGTGGGACAGTGTGAGCGACATGCCCCAACCTGAAGCTCTGGCAAGGGCGGCAACCGTTCCCCGATGGACGGTAAAGCTGGACTTCGCCGAGGAGGATGCAGCCCTCAGGCCATTCGATGACCGGGAACTAGCCGATTGGGTGAAACCGATGGTGTTCGAGGACCTCACGGTGGCTGACCATCCGGGCTTCCTGCGCTCCATCGTCAACGCCCGCAACGTACCCCATCTCGTAAAAGCCGGGATCGTTGCGGCGTACGGATCCGATTTAGTCGTTCCCACCGAAGCCCGTGAGGAAGTTTGATGGCGAGTCCCTTTGAGAAGCTGGTCGACAGCAGCCACAGGTACTCGCCGGTCCAGGCGATACTCGACCTCCCACCAGACGCCTTGCTGGGAGTCTCGGCCGCTGACAGCGGGAGTCTGAAGACGGCGTTCGGCATTGAGACCATCCGCGATCTCGCCTCCAGCCCGGAGTTCGCTGCAGCAGTTGCCCTCATGAGGGCCGCCCAAGAACCCGGCTTCGATGGGGGACCAACTCCCGAATGGGCTGCCATCTTCGAAACCGCACCGCTTCCCGCCTACCAGGTCTCCGATCGATTCCGGCTGGAGTTCGGTCCCGTTTACTACCGTGGACGCCTAAACGGGACCGCCAGACTCCTCATCGTGGGCCAGGACCCGGCACCAAATGAGCTCATTGCCCACCGGATCTTCGTCGGCGCCTCGGGTCAGCGAATCCAAGGCCTCCTCCACAAGCTGGGCACCGACCGCTCCTACCTGATGTTCAACACCTTCCTCTACAGCGTTTTCGGCCAGTACGACTCCGAGCTCGCAGAAATCTCGGGCCGGCCTCCTATCGCCGGATTCCGGGAACGCATCCTCGACAAAGCCCTCGAGGACAATCCGATCGAGGTGATCATCGCCGTGGGCCGAGCTGCCCGGGAGGCGGTGGACTGGTGGGATCCGCCCGGGGCGATCCATCGTGAGAACATCACCCACCCCGGGTCTCCCGACTCCGCTGCGGTGTCTGCCGATTGGAATCTGGCGCTGGAAACACTCGGGGCAGCTTTTGAGCCAGATCCAGAAATGGTGGCCGACCTCACGCCTTATGGGGATGGGTTCGCGGAGTCCGACCACGAACCCATCCCCAAGGGCGATCTACCGTTCGGGATCCCCGAATTCCTGGGCCGGGGCGACCACGTGACCCGTGACGGCAACGACGTTCTCGTCTTCGAGGCGCCCTAGCGGGGGTCCGCCTCAGAGGGCGATGTTGAGAACCTCCGACATCTCACTGGCGATGTGGATTTTTATCTCGTCACGGATCTGTTCGGGGACGTCCTCGAGGTCGGCCTCGTTTCTCTCCGGGAGGATAACCTCGGTGAGACCGGCACGATGGGCGGCAAGAATCTTCTGCTTGACTCCACCGATGGGAAGTACCTTCCCTTGGAGGGTCACCTCACCAGTCATACCCACCTCAGAGCGGACCTTGCGTCCACTGAGGAGTGACACCAGAGCGGTGACCATGGTCACCCCGGCCGAGGGACCGTCCTTTGGTACGGCACCAGCGGGGACATGGACGTGATAGCGGCGGTCCTCCAATTGGACACCGAGCTCATCGGCATGTGACTCGACATAGGAGAGGGCGATGCTCGCCGACTCCTTCATCACGTCACCCAGTTGTCCGGTGAGTTCGAGGGAGCGGTCGCCATCGGTGCTCGTCGCCTCGATGAACAGGACGTCGCCACCGGCACCGGTCACGGCGAGACCGGTGGCCACGCCGGGAAGATCGGTCCGGTCCTTGGCCTCATCCTTCCACACCCGGGGACGACCGAGGTATTCGGCGACATCTGGCTCATCTACCACAACCGACTCGGCGGCGGAGTCCTTGGCGATGTTGGTGGCCACCTTGCGTGACAGCTTGCCCAGCTCACGCTCCAAATTCCTGACGCCGGCCTCCCGCGTGTAGCGGTCGACCACGGCGATGAGCGCATCCTCGGTGACGTTGAGCTCCTCTGGCTCCAACCCCGCGGTGCGGAGCTGACGCGGAAGAAGATGGTCGCGTGCGATCTCCACCTTCTCCCGATCGGTGTACCCGTCGAGACGGATCACCTCGGTCCGGTCGAGCAGGGGTGCTGGGATGGTTTCGATCACATTGGCGGTGGCGATGAAGAGGACATCGGAGAGATCGAGGTCCACCTCCAGATAGTGATCGCGGAAGGTGTTGTTCTGGGCGGGATCCAACACCTCGAGCAGGGCCGAGGACGGGTCACCTCGCCAGTCGTTGCCCACCTTGTCCATCTCGTCGAAGAGGAACACCGGGTTCATCGTCTCGGATTCGATCAGGGCTCGCGCCACCCGTCCTGGGCGAGCACCGACATAGGTGCGACGATGCCCGCGTATCTCGGCCTCGTCACGTACGCCACCAAGGGCGACCCTGACGAACTTGCGACCCAGGGCACGGGCGACCGACTCGCCGAGTGAGGTCTTACCAACACCCGGTGGGCCAACGAGGAGGAGGATGGCGCCGTTACTACCGTCCTCGACCTTGTCCAGACCCCGCTCGTTGCGAAGCTTGCGCACTGCCAGATGCTCGACGATGCGCTCCTTGACGTCGTGGAGGCCGGTGTGATCGGCGTCGAGCACCGTCCATGCCTCATCGAGGTCGAGACGGTCCTCACTACGGGTGTCCCAAGGTATATCGAACATGGTGTCGAGCCACGTGCGAATCCAGGAGTGCTCGGGAGACTGCTCGTTCATGCGCTCCAACCGGTCGAGCTCCCGCTCTATTTGTTCGGTGACCGCCTCCGGGAAGTCTGCCGCTTCGAGCTTGTCCCGGTACTCGCTGACTACGTCTTCCTCATCGCCGAGCTCCTTGCGGATGGCGTTGAGCTGTTGGCGGAGCAGATATTCGCGCTGGCTCTTGTCGATGGACTCCGTCGCCTCGTCGCGAACTCGTTTGCGAAGAGCGATGTCGGCGAGGACTTCGCGCATCCAGTTCACCATCTTCCCGAGACGGGTGCGCACATCCAGCGTCTCCAGAATCTCGACCTTCTGTTCCAGGCTGAGATCGGGCGAGTAGACGGCGAGGTCGGCGAGCTGAGAGGGATCGTCGATGGCGAGGATCCGCTCGGCGACCGGACCGGCGCCCCTGGCATCGAGCACCTCGGTCACCACTGCCTTGTATTCGGCGACCTGTTCGTCCAGCAAAGGGTCGGTGTAGATGTCGGCCTCGGGGTACTCCTCTACTTCGACCCAGAGGGCGCCACTGCCATCACTGGAACCATGCCCCACCCGGGCCCGTGAGATCCCGGTGACGACAACATTGCCGTCGTCATCACTATCGGTGATCTCGGCGATGGTACCCACCGAGGCATAACGACCCTCGACACGGGGGACCAGAATGAGACGACCACCGCTCTCCTGAGCCGCGGCCAAAGCCGTGGTGCCTTCCTCCGTTTCGACGGTGATGGTGACCACCATCTTCGGGAATACCACGCCGTTGCGGAGTGGAAGAACGGGAAGGCTGAGTTCTGTTGTTTCTGGCACGATGAGTTTCTCCCCTTCTCGGGATTAGGCCGGCAGGGAGCCGACCGCGCTAGATCTGAGTGTATACGACTCATGAAACACACCAACTCGCAGTCATATTCCGAGATTCTCCAGAATCCCCAAGGAATTGATCTAGTCCCCCGATTCCAACCTCGCCACTACGTTCTCCTATTCTGCGGTCGGTGCAACTTGCCGCCGCCGAGTTCTCCACGCCCTTAACCGAGGCACAGGTCCTCCTCGTCATCGTCCAGTTGGTCGCCTTGGTCGGTGTCGCCCGGGTGTTCGGCTGGGTGATGAAGTCGATCAATCAGCCTCCCGTCATCGGCGAGATTCTGGCCGGTGTCATGCTGGGACCAACCGTCCTAGGCAAGATCCAACCCGCATTCCACGACTGGCTGTTCGGTGACGCCACCGTGGGCTCTGTGATCTTCGGAATATCGTGGCTTGGGGTGATTGTGCTACTCGTTGTGATCGGGTACGAGACAGACCTAGGAATCATCGCCCGTTTCAAGGGAGCGGCCCTCTCCGTGTCCGCGGGGGCCCTTCTAATACCCCTCGTCCTCTTTTTCTTAGTCGGCCAGATGGCACCGTCCGCCTTCGCCGGCGAAGGCGTCGACCAAACCATTTTCGCCGCCTTCCTGGCCCTGGCGCTGTCCGTGTCTGCATTACCCGTGGTGGCCAAGATCCTCCAGGACCTCGGTTACATGAGACGAAATTTCGGACAGATAACCCTCGCCTCGGCCATGACGATGGATTCTGTCGGGTGGCTCCTCCTCGCCGCAGCCTCTGGTGTGGCGCTCGGTGGCTTCCAACCCCGACAGCTGGCCCTGTCCTTCGGGGGTCTCCTCCTCTTCCTGATCATCGCGGCAACGCTGGGACGCTGGGTGATTGACCGACTCTTTCGTTTCGTCCTGGCGCGCGGTTCGAACATCTCCGCCGCCCTGTCCATCACCTTGGTGAGTGCCTTGATTGGGGCGGCCGTAACCCAGGCGCTCCACCTAGAGGCCATCCTGGGTGCCTTCGTCGTGGGCATCGTTCTCTCCACGACCCGCCATCAGCTCCCCCAGGTTCGGAGCATCCTGGAAACTGTGAGTGCCTCATTCTTCGCTCCCATCTTCTTCGCCTATTCGGGTCTACGGGTGGATCTGGGCCTCCTCAACACGACCGAGGCAGCAATTTGGGCGGGCGGTCTGATCGTTGCCGCCATCGTTGCCAAGCTCGTGGGCACCCTCGTCGGCGGCTATTTCGCCGGAATCAGGGGGCGGGAGGCGATGGCGCTCGGTTCAGCCCTCTCTGCCTTGGGTGCGATGGGGATCGTGGTCGCCATCGTCAGCCTCAACCTGGGGGTCGCCTCCGAGACTGGCTACACCGTCATGGTTCTCGCCGCCGTCGTCACCTCTCTGGCCGCCCCTCAGTTTCTCCGCTGGGTGGTGTCGGGCTGGACGATCCCACCCGAGGAGGCAGAGCGTCTGGAACGAGAGGAGCTTCGTGACTCCTCCGTGATCCTGCGGGCAAACCGGATACTGCTCCCCACCCGGGGTGGTCGCAACAGCGCCTACGCCGCCCGAATTCTCGCATCGGCGTTCCCCGAGTCGGAGATCACGGTCCTGGCCGTCGACCGGAACCCGGCGACCGGGTGGAGACGTCTTTTCAATAGACACAAGGCGCGTCGCGCCGACGCCTCCGACGTCATGGCCGAGCTGGAGGGCCTATCCGACGCCCGAATCGAGCGTCGGCTGAGCAGTGACCCCTTGGGCGCCATCGCAAAAGAGGCGAGTCTCGGGTATGACCTCGTTGCCCTGGGTGCATCCGAAGGCGACGACTCCTCGACGTTCAATACCGCGGTCGATCGGCTTCTCTCCAGCATCGATATCCCCACCCTTGTTGTCCGGTTCCCCTTCGACGACGATGCTCCCGACCGCCTCCCCGACAAGGTGTTGGTACCGGTCACCGCCACCCGATCAACACGAGCCGCCGAGGAGCTCGCCTACTCGATCACCAAGCAATCCGATGGGGAGGTACTCGCCCTCCATGTAGTCAACCGGCCGGAGGGACAGGGTCTATTGATGGAAGAACCGTCCCTGGACGAGGGCAAGCAGAGTGGCCAGCATCTGGTCAACGAGGCGGCGGAATTCGGAGAGAGACTCGGCGCCCGGGTGCGAACCAGTGTGCGGGTGGCGCCGAACGCCGAGGAGGAGATCCTAAGAGTGGCAGGCGAACAGAAGGTCGATCTCCTGATCCTCGGAGCGGCGACACGGACCCTCACCAACCGCCCCTTCTTCGGTCACCGCGTCTCCTACATGATCGAGAATTCAACCATCCCCGTTGCCGTGGTCAGCATCCCAGCCGAACCCACAGTCCGCTCCTTTTAATGACCAGTGACCCAAGGGCCAATGTTACGGACCAGGTGTTCTGCAACGACGACGATCAAGGACTCCGAACCGTGGGTGGACGTGCAGATGCCGTGGTGGCGGGTGGGAAACCTACGTCGCGGCGAGCAATCTACCGACGAAACCCTCACCCTGGTAAGACCTCAAGTCGGGAGGTCGACAAACCCGCGTATCACCGATCTGCGACAGACAGTACCGGGTCACGGAGTTGAGGTCGGACGGCCCGACCACGCGAGAAGTGAGGCAGAGGCAGCCGTTGGGGGTCTGGGGGACGGCGTCCCCCAGCAGAATGTAAGCCCAGCAT
>WHTL01000157.1 GCA_009377735.1 Acidimicrobiia bacterium | reverse complement strand
CTGGGGGAGATGGTCTGGAGCGAGCTTCGCACCACTGAACTCCTCAGGGGAGCGGACATCGACAAACTGGGAGGCGCCGATGGCCGCGATCACATCGTCACGGAACGCCCGCAGTTCGGGTCGTTCTCCACCACCGATCTTGAAGGCAGTGGCGGTGGGGGAGGGTATGTCGGATGTGAGTGGTCGCTCCTCGATCTTCCACTTCAAACGACCACCGTCGACCAACGAGACATTGGTGAAGCCACGGTATTTGAGGAGCCAGTAGGCATAGGCGGCAAACCAGTTGCTGTTGCCGCCGTAGAGGGCAACAGTCGATCCGTCATTGACCCCTGCCGCCGCCAGGAGATCGGAGAATCCGTCCTGGTCGAGATAGTCGCGCTGCAGTGGGTGATGGAGGTCCGTTGACCAGTTCCAGGCGATGGCGCCCGGGATGTGATCACGGTTGTAGGCCTCCACGTCCTCGTCCACCTCGATAATGACGACGTTGGGATTGCCGAGGTTGTCCTCGAGCCATTGGGTAGTTACAAGAGATTCTGGCATTTCGCGTACTCCTTGATCAGATCGGTGAACACCGACCGGGTTGTGAGGAAGAGACCGACACCGGGAGCATTGCCCTCTCGGGTGGCGGTGCCGTTCCTCAGGAGTACTGCGTGCAGAGTTCCGCAGACTCCCGGGCTACCACCCGAGAGCACACACACATGCACACACACATGACCGAGGAGGTCATATGTCCGGAGTCGAGGTGTGAGAACTGCTGCATTGCGGAGAAACGCTAGCCGCGCACCCGACGGTGTCAAAAAGCGAAACTCCCGGGGATTACAGCAAGAGGCCCCATGACTGCGGCCACGGTGAACATCAGCGACAGGGCCTTCGCTGGCAATATCGCATATGACACGGCGCTAGTCTGCGTCACCGTGGACGACGAACGAGCCCAGCCTGGCGCCGCTGATCACTAGCATGCACGCCCTCACCGGAGTATTTGCCCAGGTGGCGTTTACAGTCGAATCGGGGCTCCTGCTCCTCATGGTGCTCATTGTGGTCGGTCCCCTCTTGGCGGAACGAGTCCGCATACCCGGTTTGGTCGGGCTTATCGCGCTGGGAACAGTTTTCGGACCGAGTGTCTTGGAGTGGCTTCGTCCAGAGGGCATAGTCGCCTCCGTCGGCAAGATCGGGCTGCTCTATCTCATGTTCCTCGCCGGGATGGAACTCGATCTGAAGACCTTCATGGCCAACCGTCGTGCCGCCATTACCTTCGGTCTCCTCACCTTCGTGTTTCCCTTTGCTCTGAGTCTCGCAGTAGGTGTGTGGATCGTCGACGCAGGAATCACTGCTGCCGTGCTCCTCGGCGCCATGTGGGCATCTCATACCTTGGTCGCATATCCCGAGGTAAAGCGGGCGGGGGTGGAGGCCAACCGCTCCGTGGGATTATCGGTTTCGGCCACAGTGATAACCGACGTGTTGGCACTCCTAGTACTCGGGTTTTCAGTATCCGGGGGTCACCAGGCATCGAGTGAAATGGGGGAGTCGCCCCTGCTCCCGTTGTGGCTGGGGGTCATCGTTCTGGGAACATTCTGTCTGTGGCTGTTACCCCGGATGGCGGATTGGTTCTTCTCACATCTTGGGCGCACCCGCATTCAGCGGTTTGTCTTCGTTCTGGCCGGTATGTCGGCGGGAGCCGTCGTGAGTCTGGTAGGTGGGATCGAGGGCTTGGTGGGCGCCTTTCTAGCCGGTATCGGACTCAACCGTCTCGTCCCGGCAGAGGGCGAGCTGATGGACAGCATCGAGTTCTTCGGTGGTGCCCTCTTCGTCCCGGCCTTCCTCGTTTCGGTTGGGATGTCCGTAGACCCCCGGTCTATGGCCGAACCTTCCACCATCGGCCTGGCTCTCGTCTTCACTGGTGTGGTTGTGACCGGTAAGACCTTGGCCGCCGTGGTGACCGGACGCATATTCGACTTTGACCTGGCTGATGTGGGGATGATGACGGCCCTCACCACGGGCCAGGCCGCCGCAACCTTGGCCATCGCTCAGGTCGGTCTGGTAGCCGGAATCTTCGACCAGAGCATCCTCGATGCCGCGGTTCTAACCGTCGTCTTGACTGTTGTAATCACGTCTTTGGCGACGCGGTACTTCGCCAAGAAGGTGAGCGCTGAAACCGACGAGGAAGGCAACATCGGTTCACGCGTCCTGCTCCAGGTTCGGCGAGGCCGTGCTCTGGAAGGAGCGATCGAGCTGGGCATCGCCATTGCCCGGGAGGACGACGGGCTTCTCACACCATTTGTGGTGTGCGAAGAAGATGGATATGAAGATTCCAAGGGCATCGTTGACGAGGCTGTCGAGCTCGCCGTCGAGCGAGGCCACGATGCGAAAGGAATTACCCGCGTTTCCTCGTCTCAGGTGAGAGGGGCTGTCGATCTCATCGTCGAGGAGGAGGCATCTTCTCTGATCGTCCCCTGGGAAGGTCCAGGGATTCCAGGGAAGCTGTTTGGTGATGAGATCGAGAGCATCGGAGAATCATCTCCGGTTCCGGTTCTTGCTGCGAAGATACATAGTGTTGATTGGCAGCGAGTGATCGTAGCGACGGGACGGAGTCGAGGAATGGCCGCCCGTCGGAAGGATATTGCGCTTTGCCTGGACATTGCCCGGCGACTGGGGACCGAACATTCAATCGACGTCGTGGTCCACACGGCGGAGCCCTCGCTCATCGATGATCCCGACAACTACTCCTCGGTGGAGTCCCATCAATCGGGCACGAGAACACCCTTCGAAGCGGTAGGTTCGGATGACCTTCTTGTGGTTCCCGCTCATGTCGTCAGCGACCAGCCCACCTTCGGGACGCTCCGGCACACTGGGGCTATGGGAGGGGCATCGCTGCTCATCGTGGCGGGTCCGGGACGTCTGAAATTGACCAGCGGAAGCCATCCCGATCGGGTGATGGGCACGGTGGGTCCGACCCGACGGGTCAGCGAACGGCCAACCCGGGTTGCCAAGTCCTAATTGAGAATTTCTCTTGACATTGGTTTGGTGACCGCGCCTATAGTGTTGGAGCTGCTCAAAGGAAGGCCCTCGAATGAGTAGGTACGGCTTGTTTCGAGGTGTTGAGAAGGCGAGGTCATTTTGGGAAGCGGAAAGCCCCTATTTGGAGCGCGGAGGTTAAGTGCTCTGCGGCCACGGGCAAGCGTGTGGTTGCTCCTGGTGACTGTCATCTCGTTGCTGGCTTCGGTCACTCCCGCGATTGGCTTGGAGCCCCCAGAGGAGCCATCGGGAAACACTCCTGAGGCGAAGATCGAAGCGGAGTTGACCGAGGAGCTCGACACCAAGGGCGAAGCACCATTCGTGGTCAAATTCGAGGACCGCCCCGACCTGAGTGCCGCTACTGGTATTGCCGATTGGGACGAGCGTGGATGGTTCGTCTACAACGCCCTCGCCGAGACCGCCGAACGGAGTCAGACAGCGGTCAGGTCCGAGCTCGATGCGTTGGGGATTGAGTATGACGCATTCTGGATTGCCAATGTGATCATCGCCCGGAGCGATGCGTCAGTGGTGGAAACGATCGCTTCTTTCTCAGAGGTCGAGCGGATCGGTTTGGCAGAGGATCTCTCCATCCCCGAACCGCAACCAGGCGCAGTCGGCACAGCCAACGAAACCCAGGCAGTTGAGTGGGGTTTGAGCGCCATACGGGCCGATGAAGCCTGGGACGTCTTCGATGCGACGGGTGAGGGCATCGTGGTTGGCGTCTTGGATACGGGTGCTTTGTTCGATCATCCCGCATTGGTGGATCAGTATCGGGGGAACGACGGCGATGGGTCGTTCACCCACGAATACAACTGGTTGGATCCGGCCGACCAAACATGTCCCGATGAGACGGTTCCTTGTGACAACGACGGACATGGAACACACGTGACGGGCACCATTGTGGGCGATGACGGCGGCGGGAATCAGATCGGTGTGGCTCCGAATGCCGAGTGGATCGCAGCCCAGGGGTGCGAGGGAAATGGGTGCTCTCAGGCCGCTCTCTTGGGTGCGGGCCAGTTCCTCGCCACACCAACCGACTTCGAGGATGCCAACCCGAAACCGGGGTTACGACCCCATATCATCAACAACTCCTGGGGCGGTCCGGGAGGCGATCTTTGGTATCAGGACCTGGTCGACACCTGGATTGCCTTCGGTATCTTCCCGATGTTCTCCAGCGGGAATCCGGGGAACGACTGTTCCGCGGCGGGCTCGCCCGGCGACTATTCCCAAAGCTATTCCAGCGGTGCCTTCGACTCCGACGGCGACTTGTACTTCCGATCGGGGCGCGGACCGTCCCTGGTGGATGGGGGAGTAAAACCCAACATCTCCGCTCCCGGTGTCGATGTGCGCAGTGCCTGGAATGACGGTAGCTACAACACGATTACCGGCACCTCGATGGCGTCACCGCATGTGTCGGGGTCGGTTGCCCTCATGTGGTCGGTGGCTCCCCAGTTGATAGGCGATATCGACAATACAAGGGACATGCTCGATCTCACTGCAGTGGACACCGAGAACCTGTCTTGTGGGGGGACCCCGGAGAAGAACAATGTCTGGGGGGAGGGCAAGCTCGACATCTACAGTGCCATCGAGATGGCGCCTCGGGGCAATGCAGGGCTCGTCGCCGGCGTTGTGGCCTCAGCACAGGATGGAGGTCCCCTTGGGGGCGCCACCGTGACCATCACCGGCGGGGCGGACCGGGTTCTCACCACTGCCGATGACGGGTCCTATTCCACGCCGCTCGCCGCAGGCGAGTACCTCATCGAGGTGGCGGTATACGGGTATGAGACCGGTTCAGAGACGGTGGTCGTAGAAGATGGTGTCACCTCTACGGTCGACTTCGACCTGGTGGCGGCACCAACAGTGACCGTCAGCGGAACCGTAACCGATGGCTCCGGTCAGGGTTGGCCACTCTATGCCAGGGTCGATATCGAGGGTTTTCCCAACGGGCCGGTATTCAGCGATCCGGAAACCGGCGTGTTCCAGGTCGAACTGCTCGAGAACGTGGAATATGACATGGCGGTGACCGTGGATGGCTACGCGGTCCAAAGTCGAGCGGTATCCCTTCCAGAGAGCGCCAACGCCCAGGATTTCCAGATGACCATTGCACCGGACGTTTGCGAGGCGCCTGGTTACGCCGAGACGGAGCCACCCCTCAGTGAAACCTTCGACGACGAGACCCTCCCAGAAGGTTGGACCGTCATCGACCATGTTGGCAACGGGGAGCAATGGGCGTTCGACAACCCCGGTGGCAGGGACAACATGAGTGGGGGAGAGGGTGGTTTCGCGATCCTCGACCGCAGCTTCTACGGCTCTGGCACAACCCAGAATTCTGATCTGGTAACCCCGATGCTGGACATGTCGGACGCAGTGAGCCCCAAACTCGCCTTCAACCACGATTTCCGCAACGTCATCTCCAGTGGCACCGCCCGCATCGACCTGACTGTGGACGGTGGTGAAACCTGGCAGGTGTTATGGCAGGAGACGGGCTCCAAACGCGGTCCGCGCGTCCTGGAGCTTCCAATCCCGCAAGCAGCAGGCAAAGCCGAAGTCCAGATTCGTTTCAACTATGCCGTGTCACTGGGTTATTGGTGGCAGCTCGACAATGTCACGGTGACCGACTGCTCACCGGTGACCGGAGGTCTGATCACGGGTCAGGTCACAGACGTTCACACCGGAGCACCGGTGAATGGCGCCACCATCGCTCTAGACGACGACCCAGCGGCCACGACGGAAGCCTTCGCGACACCCGACGACCCCGGGCTCGGCGATGGGTTCTATATCCTCTTCTCGCCGACCAGTGGCCCCACCGCGGTTACCGCCACCGGTGACCTCTATGAGACGACGACCGAAACCGTCGAGGTCGTCCAAGGCGAAGTCGTGACCCAGAGCTTCGAGCTCGGTTCGGGACAGTTGAAGGTGACTCCGGGATCCGTGGAAACGTCTGTCGTGTTGGGTGACTCCGCCACGGCCGATGTCGAACTCGCCAACAATGGCACGAGCAATGTCACTTTCCAGGTCAAGGAGAGGACCGGTGCGTTCCAGCCCATGGGAGAGAGCTCCTCACCGCTGTCTCTGGATGGTGCACCCGTGAGCCGTATTGAAGGGGACTTCAGTCCCTATGCCCTTGGAGCATCCAACGATGAGGGGCAGGATCGCCACGCGGCCGGCGACCAGAGTGTTACGGCTGAGCCGTGGGTCGATATCGATGATCTTCCGACGAACATCATGGACAACTCTGCGGTCGCCCACGATGGTTACGTCTACAGCATGGGTGGTATTGGGGGCATCAACTCTCCGGCTTTCGACATGGTGTTCCGATACGATCCGTCGACCGATACGTGGGAACTGGTGGGCCGTATCCCGGATGGGGGACGAGAGAAGCCCGCGGTCGAGGTTCTCAACGACAAAATCCATGTCGTCGGGGGATGGCGCGGCGAGGTGGTGACCAACCACGCCATCTTCGACCCAGCGGAGGAGAGATGGACCGTAGGAGCCGAGATACCGAACGGATATGGCGGTTCGGCAAGTGCCGTACTCGACGGTGAGATGTATGTCATTGGCGGGTGCGCTGAAGAGTGCGGGACTACCGACGTCTTCCGCTATGACCCCGCTGCAGATGAGTGGAGCACGCTCGCACCCTATCCGGAGCCGGTGTCATGGGGACATTGTGGTGCTATTGGTGCTTCCGTCATCTGCGCCGGCGGCATGCACGACGACACGGCCCATGTATCGGCCTACTCGTATGATCCCATCCTCGATGAGTGGTCGTCCCTCCCCGATATGCCCAGGAGCATATGGGCTGGGTCCTATGGGTCACCTACCGATCCCGGTACTGGCGAGCAGGTGTTCATCGTGTCGGGCGGGGTCATCGACGGCTTCCAGGCCGTGACCAATGAGGGATTCGCCTTCAACCCAGAAGCCGGAGAATGGCAGCAAATACCGAACTCCAATCATGCCTGGTATCGAGGCGCCAGTGCGTGTGGTTTCTACAAGATAGGCGGATCGGTCGACAGCTTCCTCGCAACGGACCAGGCTGAGCTACTCCCCGGTCTGGTCGACTGCGGGGCGGTAGATGTCGACTGGATGGCGACGGACGAGATCGACGGGGCCCTGGAGCCCGGCGAATCGACCACCATCTCGGTGACTGTCGACTCTGAGGCGGTCAACCAGCCGGGGACCTACACCGCCTCCCTGGCGGTCCGGAGCGACACCCCGAACCAGATGGCGCCGATCGGGGTGACCATGGGGGTGGAGCCCACAGAAGAACTTGCCGAGATCTTGGGGACGGTGAGTTCCTCGGGTAGGTGTGACGTCCCTCAGGGCCCCGTCAGCGGCGCTGTCGTGCAGGTAGATGGTGGGACTGTCTACACCGACGCCGATGGAAACTTCAGCTGGTGGGTCACACCCGAACCTCATCAGCTCGCCGTCACCCATCCGGGATATGTGATCAGGCAACTAGAAGTCGAACCCGATCCTGGTGACTCTGAGTTTCTAGAGGTCAATTTGAGGCTGGATACCCCCTGTGAGGACATCTCGGCCCCTGAACTCAACTTCGAGACTGAGATCGGCGCCACCAAGACCAGCACCATTGACCTGGGAAACAACGGGGCCACCGAATTCACCTTTGAGATCGATGAGACAACCTACCAACTAGGTCCGATCCGAATCGCCGAGAGCACGACAGCGGGTGATGACCGGGGAGCCGACGAACCAGCACCAGTCGGACCCTGGTCGATCAGATCTACTGACATGGGGGAATTGGATGAGGACCCGGTCGAGGCAGCCCCGTGGTTTGGTGGCGCCGGTGTGCCACAAGGACGTCTTCGCTATGGAACCGCCCAATGCGACGGTGACGATGGCTACTACGTGATAGGTGGTGTCAACGCCGCGGTCGATGTCACTGCCAGCACGGTCTACTACGACCCAGTTGCCAACAGTTGGACCGCCTTGGCACCGATACCCGTTCTCACGGAGGGTCAGACCGCAGTCTGTGCTTACAACAGAATCCACGTGATCGGTGGCAGCGGTGTCACCTATCACCTCATCTACGACATCGCTACGGACAGCTGGTCCTACGGTGCGCCACTTCCTCGTGGCGTATGGGGTGCGGCGATGGGATTCTGGGAAGGCAAGATATATGTTGCGGGTGGCGCTTCCGAGTTCTTGTTCGGCACGGAGACCTCCGAGGTGAATGTCTATGACGTGGCGACCGATACCTGTCTCGACAATGCAGGCGACATGCCTGCTGCCACTGTCACTCCGGGGAGCGCCCAGATCGGGCACTATCTCTACGTTGTTGGGGGATGGGATGGCGGATCGCCGGAGACGAACGTGGCGACAATGCAGCGATTGAACATGATCGATGGCACCTGGGAGCTGGGACCGGCGCTACCGGAGGCTCGTGGCGATTTCGCCCTTTCGGCCACCAACCAGGCTCTCTACGCCATCGGCGGAGATGAACCCGGCAACAATTCCTGGGATCCCACCAACACCGTCACCCGTCTCGAGCTGGACGACTGGGTCGATAACGAATGGATTCCGATTGAGACGCTCCCAATTCCGGTGATGGCTCACCGAGCCGGTGCCTGCACAACTGGAATTATGGGAGGCGAGATCTGGTCTGCGGCGGGCGTCGTCCCCGGATCACGAGGTGTCAATGCCACCGACCGGACCTTCTTCCGGGAGGTACCAGGTGAGGATTGTGCCTCCGTCAGGTCGGATGTGCCATGGCTCTCTGTAACGCCCGCAACTGGTAGAACCGGTGCGGATGACGTAACCGAAGTCGAGGTAACGGTCGATGGCTCCGAGCTGGAAGTCGGCGAGTACCACGCCACTCTGCTGATCCAGACGAGCGACGCCGCAACAGTGGAGACCCGGCTGCCGGTCACCCTAACCGTGACCGAGTCGGAGGAGCCGCCAACAACGGAACCACCGACCACGGAACCACCAACGACGGAACCGCCGACAACCGGGCCTCCGACGACGGAGCCACCG
>WHTL01000301.1 GCA_009377735.1 Acidimicrobiia bacterium | reverse complement strand
GGAGACGGCATCAACGAGGGGGCCCATCGGGGTAAAGCTGACGAAGGTATTGATCGAGTCGGGGAGGATCGCCGGTGGCGGTCCGCCGCCGGCGATAAAGAAAAGGCCAAAGAAGAGAAGCAGACCGAGGCCCTGGGCGGCCCGCGAGGTGGGGAGGTTGGCTCCCAGCACACTTCCGATCCCGGCAAAGGCGAGGGTTCCCAGTGCGAATCCGACCACTACACCAGAGATGGATTCGGGCTCCGATAGGTCGTAGAAAGCGAATCCGATGGCCACCATGACCGCCACCCCGAAGACAACCAGAGTCGTCATGACTGTTGTCTGGGCTGGAATCATGGTCCAACCCGGTACACCCGACGCTCGGAACCGGCGTAATACCCCGCTGTTGCGATATCCGGCGAGATGGGTTGGGATCCCGAGCAGACCCATCACGGCCACCGTTGCCGAGGCATATATGGGAACGTAGAAGTCACTCCCCCCGATGCCACCCATGGTGGGATCTGGCTCGTTACCAAACGACATCACCAACAGAACCATGAGCACGATGGGGAACAAGAGGCTCATGAGGAGGGTGAGCGGCTCACGGGTGAGTAGCTTGATCTCGGACCATACGATTCCAGATGTCATGATGCCTCCCGGCTGGTCAAACTGCGTCCTGTCATGGAGAGAAAGACGTCCTCGAGCGAGGGGTGATGGGTGCGAAAGTCGGTGGGAAAGAAACCCTGGTCAGCTAGGGCCGAAGCGACGCCGACAGGTATGGAAAGGTCCCCTTCCAAGGTGACGGTGCCGGCCTCTACCGAGACCGAGCGCACACCGTCCACCGTGGAAAGGTGATTCGGATCATGACCGTTGGCGGTGAAGGTCACACTCATCTCCTCGCCGTGATGCGTGGTGAGCCGTCCCGGGCTGTCCAGCGCCACGATCCTCCCTCGGTCCATGATCGCCACCCGGTCGCACAGAGCCTCCGCCTCCTCCATGAAGTGAGTGACGAGAATGATGGTCGCCCCCTTGTCCCGGACTTCCCGCACCAGTTCCCAAGTGGCCCGGCGGGCGGTGGGGTCGAGAGCGGTCGTCAACTCGTCGAGGAAGACGACCTCGGGGTTGCCGAGAAGGGCTAGTGCGAGGAACAGACGCTGGGCTTGGCCACCGGAGAGGGTCGCAAAGGCCCGGCGGCGCAGCTCGGTGAGGCTCCAACGTTCCAGGACGTCGTCGACATCTACATCGGCGTCATGCGCCCTGGAGAAGAGGGCGATGGATTCCTGCACCCTCATTCGGTCGGGTAGGGCGGCCGACTGCAACTGGGAGCCGATCTTGCGACGGAGCGACCCGCTTTCTCGAGCGGGATCGTATCCGAGCACGTCCACGGTACCGCCCTGGCGGGAACGGAGACCCTGGAGAATCTCGACTGTGGTCGTCTTGCCCGCCCCGTTCGGACCCAGAATGCCGAAGATCTCGCCCCTGTTGACCGAGAAGCTCACATTCTCAACGACGGTTTCTCCTCGGTATTTCTTGTGGAGGTTCCTGACAGTGATGGGATGATCCATGTTCCCAACATATCCGGACGGCTCGCCCCGGTCGTCGAGCGAAAGCAGGAGATTCCCCTACATCATTCGCGGTACCGAATGACGGGGGTCACTCCCGTCCTAATCGGACCAGCCCCGTTTCATAGGCGAGCACGGCGGCCTGGACCCGACTCTCCAGATTGAGCTTGGTCAGGATGCGTGACACATGGGTCTTGGTGGTCAACTCCGAGATATAGAGCTCTGCGGAAATCTCCCGGTTGGATCCACCCCTGGCGACAAGGGCTAGCACTTCCCGTTCCCGGTCGGTGAGAATCTCGAGGCTCGGTGGTGGGGAAGGCTTGCTGCCCCGAGCAGCGATGAGATGGGGTACCAGACGGCGCGCCGTCGGCGGTGAGATCACGGATCCTCCCGATGCCGCCGCCCGCACCGCCTCGAGGAGTTGGGAGGGCGGGGTGTCCTTGACCAGGAACCCGGCTGCGCCTGCCTCCAGGGCGTCGAAGACGTTGTCGTCGGTGTCAAATGTGGTCAAGATGAGGATCTCGGGAGCATCCTTGCCCGCCCGAATCTGCCGGGTAGCCTCGATACCATCCATGGTCGGCATGCGGATGTCCATGAGTATCACATCGGTGGGAGTCACGTTGGCGATGTCAATGGCGGCGGCTCCGTCGCCTGCTTCGCCGACAACCTCCAGATCCTCTGCCGATTCGATGAGCGCGTGGAAACCCGCCCTGACCAGCTCCTGATCGTCGACGATGAGCACCTTAATCATTGGTCCTCCTCGGGAAACCAGGCGGTGATACGGAGACCATCCTCGTCACCGACGACATCGAAGTCGCCGTCGTAGAGGGCAACACGCTCGGCCATCCCCCGCAACCCCTGACCGGGAACTATTGGCGTCGACACCTTCCCTGTGCTGTGAACCGTGAGTCCGATTCCGTCGTCGTCATATCGGATCGCGACCGTAGCCGTTGCCCTCGGAGAGTGCTTGACCATGTTTGTCAGTGCCTCCTGTACGACCCGGTATATGGTGAGGTCGAGACCCGCCGGAATAGGCCTTCGGGCACCCTCGATGCGTGACCTAACTGCAAGGCCCGCCTCCTCAGCATTCTTGAAGAGCTCGGGGAGATCCGATGTCCCCGGTTGTGGTGTCCCCCTTTCGATCTCCTCGGCCGGATCGGTCAACACGGCCAGCATCCGTCGCATTTCCGAAAGTGCTTGCCGACCGGTCCGCTCGATCACCGCCAGCGACTCTCCAGCCTGACCCGGATTCGACTCGACTACATGCGCCCCGACGCCGGCCTGAACGGTGATGAGGCTCATGGCATGGGCAACCACATCATGGAGCTCCCGAGCGATACGCGCCCGTTCATTGGCGACCGCAAGCTCTGCGAGCTCACGTCGTGCTTCTTCCAGTTGGACCGTCTTCAGCTCCAGCTCGGCGACATTGCGTTGTCGGTCTGCGATGACGACGCCGAGAGCCCAAACAACGGCAAGCACGATCCCGACAAACCAGATCTCAAGGACGTCGGTGGGCCAGTAGCCCGTCATCACCGCCACCATCATCCAGATTGGGGTAATGAGGGCGATGGCCCTGATGCCCACGGGATGGGCCCACGACCCTGCCGCATACATCGACACCAGGGTGGGGAGCGATTGCAGCACATGTCCTTCGTTTCCGGCAGTCAGGAAGAGGGGATAAGCCACGCCAAACAGGACAGCCACCACCACGGGGTTCCATCCGATGAGGAGCAGGGGGAGCGTGTTCAGACCAACCAACATCACATCCACCCAGTCCAAACTCTCCCAATCTCCACCACCCCAGATGGACAGTAAGAAGATCCCGGTGAGTGCGACAACGACCAGATAGAGGTTCCGAGATGACCCAAGCATTGATCTCGACGCTACTTTCTCTGGGGGACTCTGCCTCTGTCCCCCAGAGACCCAACGGCTGGCTCTGCCTCATCCGTCGCGTGGCTGCGGCCATCCGACCTCACCTCCGGATGCATCAATCTGTCTGGTGCGTTGAGGTGGATCAACGGGTTCGGTGTAAGCGCGTTCGAGGTTTCTCGTAACCTCCCGTCCACCAGTGGTAGGGACATCGCAGCTCGGGCCTGGGTGAAAACCTCCGGCCTTGATACTGGTCGTGGCCAATGCAGCGAAAAGGTTCGATGCCCTGTTGAGAACGTTCTCACCTGGCCCCAAGAAGGCACTACTGGTGGAAGGATGGAGTCGAAATCAACCACGCCCTTCCCCGACGTTACTCATGATCTGACCGTGTCAATGCGCTGTACCAGTCCACGACCCTCTCGGTGAGTGGTCCCGGCTGGAATCGGAGACTATCCACCGCGGTCACCGGGACGATCTCACGTACCGAGCTCATCACCAGACACTCCTGAGCAGTCGCGAGCCGATCGACGGTCCATCTCCCCTCGACCACCTGGTAGCCGTGGCTCCGGAGTTCGGAAAGCACTATTCCCCTGGTGATTGACTCCAGGATGCCAAGCCCCAGCTCTGGTGTCTCCACGACTCCATCAACAACCCACGCCAGACTGGACGTGGGAAGCTCGAGAATGATGCCATCGTCGGAGAGGAGGATGGCATCGTCAAAACCCGATGCCGTTGCCGTACGACTGGCTGCCATGTTGGGCGCATAGGAGAGGGTCTTGGCGCCCATCAGATCCCACTTCCTGCCCGCTGCGTGCCACGGTGCGCTCACGGTGCCAAGACGCAACGACGAGGGGTGATCGCCCACGGGATGGGAGAAGACGATGCAGCGGCCACCCTCGGTGGCTCCCGGAACGGACCCACCCCTGGTCAACAGGATGCGAATAGCCGAATCGGGATCGGCGCGGGCTACGGTCTCCACCCACGACTCGAGGAGGGAGCGATCCGGGAGCTCCAGATCGAGGAGTTTGGCGCTTCGGGCAAGGCGATCAAGGTGCAAACCGACGGCGAAGGGGACTGATTCGTAGACTCGTATGCCCTCGAAGCAGCCGTCGCCTCGTACTACCGCTGAGTCCGTGACCGGGATGGAGTCGCCCGGCTCTCCATCGATGAGGATCATCGAGATTCGTCCCCCACCACCCGACTGTCACCATCGTCCCCCACCACCCGACCCGGCCGGTAGGCGTTGCTGATGGGAAGACGTCGGTCCCGGCCGAATGCCTTGGAGCTCACCTTCGTTCCAATGGCACCCTGACGTCTCTTGTACTCGCTGCGGTCGACCATCAGAGCCACACGACGGACTACCTCGGTGTCGAAACCATCGGCGATGACGTCGTCCACCGACATATCGGCGTCGATGTAGCGTCGCAGGATGCCGTCGAGGATCTCATACGGTGGCAGCGAATCGGCGT
>WHTL01000329.1 GCA_009377735.1 Acidimicrobiia bacterium | reverse complement strand
CGTTGTCCCCACCGAGATAGAGAGCCAGGTTTGTATCGGGCAACCCCGTGATGAGATCGGCTATCTCGCTGGGAAGCGATTCTGCGGAAATGTCGCCCACCATCAGATTCCCCAAGGGAGCCACTGGAACGACTGTGAGGTCGAAGTCCTCCTCTCCGTGATATGTGGAGAACCTGCCCATCCGATCCCACATCGCGTCGGGGCAAGGTCGGCTCGGGACGGCGACAGCGACGCCACCGAGGTGGATAGCCCCACCACAGAGACCTCAGGATCGTCACTGGGGTCAGCCAACCATTGATCAACCCGAGGCCATAGTGGATCGTCGATCATCGGACTCCACGTTAACCGGCGTCTGGAGAACAGGTTCATAGACCCGATCGCATCACTGGGTTTATTTGCTAGGGTCTTGGCGACGGAGGTAAACGATTCCCATGGAGGCGAGAATCATGCGTTGGAACAGGCTTGGCGTTTTTGGTGTGGTGACGGCGTTGGCTGTCCTGATGACATCGGTAGGTTTGGCTGCCGCAGACGGCCAGGTCGAGGTGGACCCCGACACCCTGGAGTTCGACGTTCTTCTCGGGGAAACCTCTACCCAGCCCCTCACAATCACCAACGATGGGACCGAGGTTCGCACCTATTATCTCAGCGATCACGACGGCATCATCGACCCGTCGTTCACCGGTGTCGGGGATCTCCCGCAGGACACAATGTTCGCTAGCAGGATCAGGGGCTTCTCCGGTGATGGATCCAACGCGGTGGGACGGAGTTCTAGCGGGCCATGGGAGGCGATGCGATGGCAGAACGGTGAGATGATCGGGCTCGGTGATCTACCCGGCGGTGGAGAACAAAGTGAGTCCAACGACGCCTCCTATGACGGCGATGTGGTGGTGGGCTACGCCACGACCGACGAAACTGGCACCGCCGCCTTCCGCTGGGAGGACGGCACCATGACCCCGCTGGGGAACCTCGGTGGCACTCCCCTGCAAAGCTTCGCAAACGGCGTGTCCCACGACGGGTCGGTGGTAGTGGGCGCTACCAGCTCTCCCGACGGGCTACAGGCTTTCCGCTGGGAGAGCGGCACCATGACCGCGTTGGGGGACCTTGAAGGCGGGTCCGTTAGCAGCACCGCCAATGCCGTGTCTGCCGACGGCACGGTCGTAGCCGGTAGAGGAGCCGCCGCCGACGGTTCGATGGCCTTCCGTTGGGAGAACGGGACATTCGAGGCTGGCGACCTACCTGGTGGAAGCACCTTCGCCGACGCCCAGGGGATCTCTGCCAACGGTGAGGTCGTCGTCGGCTACAGCTCCGGTGAGAACGGCATAGAGGCGTTCCGGTGGGAAGACGGAACCATCACGGGTCTTGGTAACTTCCCCGGCGAGGACGGCATAAGTTTCGCCAGGGATGCCTCCGGGGACGGGTCGGTGATCGTCGGATATGGGACCGCCGACGTGCGACGCGCCGCCATCTGGACCGAGGGCGAAGGCATGCGTCAGGTCCAAACGATGCTCACCGAAGACCTCGGTCTCGACCTCACCGGATGGACCCTGGTCGAGGTCAACGGTGTCAGTGATGACGGCGCCGTAATCACCGGAAGTGGCAGATCGGTCAATGGGAACGAGGGCTGGGTCGCCACCATAGGTGACGTAGACGCCCCATGGCTCACAGTGGAGCCAGAGGTGACGGTGCAACCCGGGTCAGATATAGATATCGATGTGACGGTGGACCCAGCGGGACTGGTGCCCGGTGTCTACGAAGGGGAGATCCGGATCACCAGCGTCGACGGGACCACCTCGGTCCCGGTCACCGCCACGGTCACGGCTCCCGACGATTGGGGATCGGTGGTGGGGACCGTCGAGAGCTTGGAAAGGTGCGACACACCCGGACAGCCACTGCCCGAGGCGTCGGTCACCATCGGTGACAGAACCATCCCGACCGACGAGGCCGGCGACTTCGTCATGTGGCTTCCTGCCGGTGAATACACCCACACCGCGGAGTTCGAAGGATTTCAGACCGACTCTCAACAGGTGGAAGTGGATGGTGGTGGTGAAATCGTTGTGGACAGCGCCCTGAGACCACATCTCCCCTGTGCCAGCCACTCCCCCGGCTCCCTCAGCTTCGAGGTCGAGCCCGGTGCCGGAAGTTCCGAGAATCTCACTTTGAGCAATGACGGGGCTGCCGAGCTGGACTACACCGTTGTCGAACACCCATCGGGCCCGGATACGGAGCCAGCGAAACTCGCCCCAGCCGATGAGGAGTCGAGGCCAGAGTCGCTGCCGGGCTGGGAAGCACCATCCGACAGCGCATCACTCCAGGGCAGGACGTTGGATGAGGCAACACAGTCTCCGTCGAACGCTCCGGGCGCGTGGGACGACTCTGAAACACCAGTGCCCGGCGGGACGGTGCGATCCCTGGTCGTGACGTGTCCCGGTGATACCACGGGCTTCTACAAGCTCACCGGCTTTGACACTTCCGCGACGCTTTCGGCGCAGGTGTTCCATTACGACACCGGGGGCGATGGCTGGACCGAGCTGGCTCCCATGCCAGGCGGTAGGGAACGCCCCTCTGGCGTCTGCACTGAGGACGGTCGGATACATGTCATTGGTGGGTTGGTTGGACAGAACCCCACCAATAGCCACTATGTGTATGACATTGCCACCGACACCTGGCTGGAGGCAGCCGCTCCGCCCCGCAATGTCTGGGCCGCCGCCGCCGGCGTCTGGGATGGAAAGCTGTACCTAGCTGGTGGGTCGAGCAGTAACTCCACCACCGTCGGCAACACAGCCGAAGTCAACGTCTACGACATCGCTGCTGACAACTGGGTGGAAGACACCGACCCCATGCCGGCTCCCAACAACCTCATGGGTTACGCCCAGTTCGGGAAGTATCTCTATGTGGTAGGCGGCCAAGGAGACGACTTCCCCGAGAATCAGACGACGACCTTGCGCCTCGACATGGAGACCGGAACATGGGAGTCGGGCCCCGAGTTCACCTCAGCCCGCGCGGATATTGCGTTCGTCGCTACCGACTCAGCCCTGTATTCGATCGGTGGTGACGCCGACGGCGGTGGCGTCTTCGATGCGGTCACCACCGTCGAACGGCTCAATGTGACGGCATGGCCCGAGGGAGAATGGACCGAGATCGATCCCCTGCCTGTTGCCGTGACCGCCCTCGGGGGTGGTGCCTGCACCGATGGCTTCACCGGGGCCGACATTCATAGCCTCGGAGGCTTGACCGGGAGCTCCATTCTGGATGTTCACTTCACCACCGCTCGACCGGGTGAACACTGCAGCGATCTCGACACCGATGTGCCATGGCTCTCCCTCGATACAGGAGAAGGTTCGATAACCGCCGACTCCGCCGGTGCGGTCGGTGTCACGGTGGATACGTCCGATCTCGATGAGGGTGACTACCAGGCTGAGATCCGTGTCGCCACCAGTGACAGTGAGGCCCCACGGATTACGATCCCGGTGTCTCTCACCGTGGCCGAAGAGCCACCGCCCACCACGACCCCTCCTACCATGATCGCTCCACCGACCACGGAACCGCCACCGCCGACGGAGCCGCCACCGACCTCGGTTCCAGGTGCGGAGCAGGGGCAGAGGTTCGAGGATGTCCCCACCGATCATCTGTTCTATGGAGACATCGACTGGCTGGCCGAGGAAGGGATCACCTACGGGTGCCACCCGCCAGACAACACCCTGTTCTGTCCCGACGATTCGGTCACTCGGGGCCAGATGGCCGCCTTCCTCAACCGAGCCCTGGAACTGCCGGATACCGATGGCGACCACTTCGATGATGACGAGACATCGGTGTTCGAAGACGACATCAACCGGCTCGCCGAGTCGGGTATCACCTATGGGTGCAACCCGCCAGACAACACCGAATTCTGTGCGAATGCCACCGTATTGCGCCAGGAGATGGCGTCGTTCCTTGTCCGCGGCTACGACCTGGAACCAGCAAGTGGTGACCGGTTCACCGACGACGACGGCAGCGTCCACGAGGCCGATATCGACGCCCTGGCACAATCGGGTGTCACCTTGGGCTGCAACCCACCGGGCAACACCATGTTCTGCCCGACGGACGATGTCATCCGCGCCCAGATGGCCGCCTTCCTCCACCGAGCGAATCGCTTAATCGACCCCTGAGTCAGACCGATACAACTCTCCCCCCACGCAGGTGGGGGGAGAGGGCCGACGGCAAAGCCGTCGGGTCGATGGGGGCACCTCTGCGACCACGTCATATCACGACCTTGAGGCGAGACGCGATAGGGTGTGTAGACTCTCACCAAGCAACGTGAGGTCG
>WHTL01000115.1 GCA_009377735.1 Acidimicrobiia bacterium | reverse complement strand
TCCGTACGGGCGATGATCAGCATCTCGTCTCTGGCTTCGACCGCGGCCCTTATCTTCCCAACCATCTCCGCTATGGAAATCAACTCCTTGTCGTCGTAATGTCCGCATCGTTTCGGGGTGACCTGATCCTCCAGGTGCACCGCCGCCACGCCATGGCGTTCGAACTCGCGGATGGTGCGCCGGACGTTGAGAGCATTGCCGTAGCCCGTGTCGGCATCCGCAATGACCGGCTCATCGACGGCGTCGACGATCTGGCGGACACGTTCCAGGACCTCGGTCATGGTGAGAAGACCGAGATCGGGTATGCCAGTACTCCGCGCCACTGCGCCTCCGCTGATGTACACGGCCTCGGCTCCTGCCGCTACCGCCACCCGGGCGGATAGGCCGTCATAGACCCCGGGGGCCATCAACAGCCCCGAATCGCCGGTGAGTCGGGATCGCAGGACCTGGGCTGGTATCGGCTCGGACGAGTTGCTGGTCGCCTCATGCACCGGGAACGTGCTTTCCCGTCGGCTCGGGCGCCCAGCCGTCATCAAGCGACCAGGCGAGGCTGCCCCTGACATATGTCGCCACGGGCCAGCCGATGAGGTCGATGCCCTCGTCGAGGGAGTAGTCGCTGAACGATCCCCACGTGCTGGTATCGACCTGTCGTGGTGTTTCCATGTCGACGAGCACGATGTCGGCGTCGGAGCCAGGCCGCAGGGTTCCCTTCTGGGGGTAGCGGCCGAAGATCTGCGCCGGTTTGGCCGCCATCAGCTCCACCGTCCGCTCCAACGAGAGCCCGCGTTCGCGTCCTTCGGTCAATACTGCCGGGAGCATGGTGCCCTGTCCGGGGAAGCCGGCCGAGGACGACCAGATGTCACCGGATTTCTTCGACCTCGGGCGGGAGTTGTGGTCGGAGCCGATCACATCGACGGTCCCGTCGAGGACCGCCTCCCACACAGCGTCGACGTCACTGGCGCTCCGAAGCGGCGGGTTCACCTTCCCCAGCGAACCGAACGCTTCGTCCTTGGTATGTGTCAGAAAGTGGGGGCACGTCTCGATGAGGGGACGATCGGCTCCCATGGAGCGGACCACGTCCATGCCCATCGCCGACGACACGTGGGGGATGAAGACACGGGCACCGGTGACCTTGCCGAACAACCCAACGGTGGCGATGTCGTCGGCCTCGGTGAAGTCGGGACGGGACTCATCCCAGGCGGCGAGCCCGTCGACGCCACGCGCCTTGAGCTCTTCAGCCAGGGTCCACACCACCTCGATGTTCTCCGAGTGGACGACGATGGTCACATCAGGATCCTGGGCGGCTTGCTGCATTATCTTGTACAGCACCCCGTCATGTCCGTCGTTGACGCCGATGTAGGAGCCTTCTCCCCCTCGCTTGAAGCTCATGAAGTACTTGTGGCTCACCACGCCGAACTGCTCCTTGGCGAGTGTCAGCTTCTCGGACTGCTCCACCGACGACACTCCGAAGTGGAAGCCGAAGTCGATGTAGGAGTCCCGTTCACCGGTCTGGACGTAGTCGTTGAAGATCTCGGTGTAGTCGTCGCCCTGCTGCATCAGGTACGACACCGTTGACGTAATCCCCGCCATCACCGCCGAACGGGACTCGGTCTTGAAGTCATCGTCGTTTCCGAGCCCATAGTGGGAGTGGCCGTCGACTATCCCCGGCAGGACGTGGAGACTCTCGGCGTCCACCACCTCCCGGGCGTTGGGCGACTCGCCCGATTCCGAAATCCAGGCGACACGCTCGTCCTTGACCCCAATAGCTCCCCGGAACGTTCCGAGGCCGCTGATCGTCACTTGCCCGTTGACGATCGCCAGATCGACTTGCTCACTCATTCTTGACCCTCCTTCAGGAGGCTGATGGTCTCATCCGTGTCGAGAACATCCCCGTACTTGTGTGCGATATCGAACAGATTTACGTAATGGCTGGTCTCCACCCGGTCGAAGACGGCGTCATGGGGGACCACGACCTTCAGGGAATACGAGAAGGCGTCGATGGCGGTCGCCCTCACACAGCCACTGGTGGTGGCACCGGCAATGACGAGGGAGTCGACCTTGCGGTCCACCAGGTACGACATCATCGCCGTGCCGAAGAAGACACTGGGGTGTCGTTTGGGGAGGAGAATGTCCTCAGCCGTGGGGGCAACCTCGTCGGGAAACTCGTAGCCGGTCTGGTCGACCGCCTGGAGTTTGGGCATCTTTGCTGCGAAGCGACTGGAGTCCTGTTCCGTCTTCGGGGCGACGTAGGCGATCACTGTAGGCAGGGAACGTGACCTGAAGGCATCCAACAATCGGGCGATGGTGGGGAGCGCCTCGTGTGCGTAAGGAGCGCAACTCGCCTCGTATTCGGGAAGGACAGTGCGCTTCTGGACGTCGATCACCACGAGCGCGGGCCGGTCACCCAACCCGGTGGATCCCCCGAACCCGATACGTTCATACCGTGCCTGGTCCTCCTCGCTCACGTAGGAAGACCACACTTTGTGCCTAGTTTCTGTCATGTCTTACCTTTCGTCTCGCTGAATCGAACTGGCGACGGGGTCATGGCCGGGCCTCAATCGGGAGGACCCCAGCAGCGACCTGCCCCTGGTACAGGGTGGCCTCTATGTCGCCCGCAGTTGCTCGGGACACGATCGTCGCCACCGGATCCATGGAATTCTTTAGGTTGGGATGTCGCATGTCGAAGCAAACCAGGTGTGCCCCCTTGCCCGGCGTAATAGAGCCGAACGTATCCTCAACTCCTAGCGCCCGGGCGGTCTCGATCGTCAGACTGCGAAGCAGCTGGTCCGCAGTGACGACTGCGGTGTCTCCCGTTCGTCCCCGGCTGGCGAAGAGGTAGTACTGCGCCTCGGCGAGGACCTCGGGGCTGGTGAGCATCACGTTGTCGGTCCCGAACCCCACGCTGGCGCCGGCTCTCAATGCGGCAACCATGGGTGGTAGACCGGCACCCAGACCCTCCTGGGACCGGGGGCACATGATGATCGGCAATCCGGCATCGACGGTGGTGTCGATATCGGCATTGGTCGCCGATGTCATGTGGACGACGAAATCGGGATGGACATGTTGGGCGATGCGCTCTACGTCGGTGTGCCCGGTGCGGCCGAGGGACAACGAACGGTAGAGGGGAGTCTCCCCGGCGTGGGTCGCGAGGCGTTTGCTCGCATCGCGGCTCATCTGGGCGGCCTCCGACAGCGCAGGGTCGGTGAGCTCGTTGGCCCAGACGGGGGAGTAGCCGTCGGCGACGTCGAGTATCTCCTCGATCTCGGACACTCCTTCATTAGGGAGGGACGCGGTGTTGGCGGCGAACTCGTCGGGGGAGAAGACGGGGTTGGTGGCCAACCGTCCGAAGATCAGGGGGGTGATGGGCAGTCCCGCAGACGCCTCCCGGAGCTCACGCACCCCGTCCGCCCCACCTTCACGGAAATCGGCGAACAGGACGGTTCCCGAAGAAATCATCTGCAAGACGCCGTTGCGCATCGAAGCGACACGGTCGTCGCGGTCCATCTCCTGCATGTGTTGGAAACGGAGCCCGTCGGGGTGCCACAGGAGGTTGGTGCCCGGGGGAGAGCCGAATCCGAGCTCCTTGAGACTGGAGTCACCGAGATGGGTATGCCCATTGAGGAATGCCGGCACGATGGTCCGGCCCGGAAGTTCGATCCGCTCCACATCGGCTAGTCCGGAACCCCTCCCCACCGCGGTGATGGTGCCGCCCTCGACCACGACATGACCGTCCTCGAGATAATCGAGGTCGTCTCCGGCGAGCACCGCGCATCCGGTAAGGACATATCGATCCGGCAGAGCCTGACTTTCAGACATACATTTCTCCAAGTTTGTCGACGGGGTCGCTGCCGAGTTCGTCTCTGGCGCCATCGAAGATCTTTTCGCCGTTGCGGAGCACGATGATGCGGTCGCACAGCTCCACCGCCACCTGCACATTCTGCTCCACAAGGAGAATGGAAAGACCGCTCGATTTCAGAGATCCCAGGAACTCCATCACCTCGCGCACCACCACAGGAGCCAAACCGGACGTGGGCTCATCGAGGATCAGGAACCGGGGATCGCCCACCAACGCCCGGGCGATGGCCAGCATCTGTTGCTCGCCGCCGCTCAAGGAACCGGCCTGCTGGGATCGTCGCTCCAACAGCCTGGGAAACAACTCATAAACCGAGTCAACGCTTGAGGGTTCCGCCCGATCCGCCGCGGCACGGCTACCTACCACGATGTTCTCTTCGACGGTGAATCCGGAGAAGAGTTCCCGGTCCTGGGACACCTGGATCAGGCCCCGACGTGCGATCTGGTGGGGGCTCAGTCCGGTGATGTCGGCGCCGTCGAAGTGGACGCTTCCTTTCTTCTTGGGTGCGAAGCCACAGATGGCATCGACGCAGGTGGTCTTCCCGGCTCCGTTCGCCCCGAGAAGACCAACGAACTCACCCTCACCAAGATCGGCTGAGAAGTCCGTGACGACTTCGATACGCTCGCGGAGTGCGGTGACGCCGGTGACGCTGAGAATGGGGTCAGGCATCGGGCCCGCCCCCAAGGTAGGCGCGGATCACGTCGGGGTGCTTTTGGACCTCTTCGGGCGTTCCCTCGAAGAGGTATGTGCCGAAGTTCATCACCACGACCTCGTCGGCACTGGCGAAGAGGAAATCGGTCGAATGGTCGGTGACCAGGACGGCCTTCCCCTGCTCGGCGATCTCTCGCAGGGTCACCGTCAGATCCTCGCGTTCCGCTTTGCTGAGACCGGCGGCCGGTTCGTCGAGCAACACCACGTGCGCGCCCGCCGCCAATGTCCTGGCGATCTCGGCCTTGCGGCGTAACCCGGCACCAAGGTCGCCGCCGATCCGATCGACGACGTCGCCCAGGCCGAAGGTCTCGACCCACTTCCTGGCACGGGCCCTGGTCTCCTGACGACCCACCGAGTTGCCGGCGATTCGTCCGAAGTGGTCAACTCCCAGTGCGACGTTCTCGAGCACGGTCAGATCATCGACGAGACCCCCGAGCTGGAATGTCCGAGCGATACCGAGTTTCGCTCGGGCGTGAGCCGCGAGGTGGGTGACGTCCTCTCCTTCGAGGGAGACCACACCTGAGACGGTCTCTTGATGTCCGCTCAGGGTATTGAAGAAGGTGGTCTTGCCGGCACCGTTCGGCCCCATGAGCCCCGTCACCGAGCTGCGGCGCACTTCGATATCCATGCCGTCCACGGCCTTGAGTCCTCCGAAATGGACGGAGACGTCTCTTGCCTCGAGGACGATGTCTCCCGCCGTCATACAACTCCCTCGCGAAGCGATCGCAACTTGCGACGCACGGCACCGTAGATCCCCTGGGAGAAGAAGAGCACTACAGCGAGGAGCACCACCCCGTAGATGAGCTCACTCAAGCCGGGGAAGCCCCGCAGATACTCCCGGACACCCACGAGGAAGGCGGCGCCCAGGACCATGCCGTTGATCGACCCGAGCCCACCGACGATCAAGATCAGGAACATGAACAGGAGGTCGGTGAACATGTAGGACTCTGGCAGGAAGCGTGCCGTGACCACCACGTGCCATGCACCGGCAACGGCGACGAATGCCATCGATATGGCGAAGGAGATCACCTTGCTTCGCCAGACGTTGATCCCCAGCGCTTCGGCGGTGCTGGCGCTCTGTCGGACGACCCTCCACCCTCGTCCGAGGGGTGTCGTCTCCAGCCTGCGTACCGCTATATACGTCAGAGCAAGAAGAGCGAGGCCCACTAGGTAGAGGGTGGTAGGGGTTTTGGAGGCCGCGCCACCGAGCACCGCCAGGGTAGGAGTCTCCACCGTGAAGCCGCTGTAACCGCCGCCAATGGCGGGGAAGGTCTGGTAGACGAAGTGGAGGATCGCCATTATGGCAATGCCCGTCACGGCGAAGTAGTAGCGGTTCAACCGGACCGTGATTGCGCCATATAGAGCGGCGGTGACGAGACCCACGACGCCAGCTGCGAGGATCGAAAGTTCGGCGGGGAGACCGGTGTTGATGAGACGTCCCGACACCAGGGCCCCGACACCGAAGAAGGCCGAACCGGAGAACACCAGCATCCCCGTCCAGCCGAGAGAGATGTTCAACCCGATGGCAGCGACGCCGAAGATGCACATGAGGCTGAGGACGAAGAGTTGGTACCCATCGGCGAACAGGGCGAAGACGAGACCAACCACCAAGCCAACGAGACCCAGAAGGCTTGGTATTCGAATCCTCCGGCCTCCGGTCGTCGGCGCCGTGGCGTCCGCATTGTCCTGTGCTTCCGACTGGGCCGAATCCAAGGAGGCGCGGTCGCTCATGTCGTGCCCTGCACCTTCACGTCACTGGCACCGAGCAAACCAGCCGGTCTGAGCACCAGGACTATCAGGATTATGAGGAGCCCGGTGACATCTCCCAGAGCTGTGGAAACGTAGAACGCACTGAACGTCTCCAGCAGGCCCAGCAGGATGCCGCCGAGCACCGCACCCGTTATCTTCCCGAACCCTCCAAGCACCATGGCAGCCAGACCGATGATCATCGGACGTTCACCCATATCTGCGCTCACGAGCATCGTCGGTCCCGCAAGAACACCGGCGAGAGCCGCCAGGAAAGCCCCGATGCCCCACATGAGTTGGAACACCCGGCGGACGTTGATTCCAGACAACTCGGCCCCTCGGAGATTCTGCGTGGTGGCGCGGACGATCAAGCCGACCCGGGTGCGAAGAAAGAAGAGTGCCAGGACCACAGCCACGACAATGAGCGTGGCGATCATCACCAGATACTGGGTGCCAACCACGGCATCCCCCATCTCGAGATAGGGCGTCTCGGAGAAGAGGGGGGCCATGGGGAGAAGATCCACGGTGAAGTATCTCGCCGCACCAATCAGGATGAAGCCCACTGCGACGGTGGCGAACACCTGTGTCACATGGTCCTTGTTCAGGAGCGGCTCGAAGGCGACGCGGTCGATGATGACGCCCAGGACACCCACGATGACCAGGGAGAGGAGGAGGGCGAGGCCGACCGGCACCCCTCGCCCAATTGCAATGAGGCTTAGGAAGGGCCCGAGCATGAACAGGCCGCCGTGGGCGAAGTTGAGGGTCGAGGTCGACCGGTAGATGAGGGTCATTCCCAAGGCGACGAGGGCGTAGACACTCCCTTGCCCCAAACCCGAGATCAGTATCTGAATAAAGTCGGTCAACGTCTGATCACATCAGGCGGCCGGCCGGTCTAGCCCTCGTGCCCTTACGGCTGGAGAGCTAGCCACTCATCCCAATTCTCGATCACGACGGTCTCACTCCCCGTGGTGGTGGGGTCCAGCGCGGAGAACCGCACGGTCGAACCGGGCCGACGGGTCGTCTTGTCGTTGGGATCGAACACACCGAACGACATGGGCCCTCCGACGAGCGTGTCCATCTCGAGTGTCTCGGCGGTGGTTATCCAGTTCTCCCACGTCAGGTCATCGCCGAGCTCCTCGAGGACAGCCAGGTTGAATTCGGTGCTCACCGCACCCTCGATAGCCACCGAGTCCCACTCGAGATTGGAGTACTCGGACTCGAAGAGGGTCTGCAGGTCATCGAAGGTCGGCGAGTCGAACGGCTCGGTGAAGGCATAGGCGCTGAAGAAGTTCTCTGCCAGGGACCGATCGCCGAGCCGATCGAACTGCTCGTCGGGACGGGTGCCGTCACCGGTCACGATCGGTTGTGTCAGGCCCTGGGGTCGAGCACCCCGCAGGAAGACGGTCATCGGTTGCGGATACGCATACACGGCCAGCATGTCGGTATCGACACTGAGGGCTCTGCGGATAACGGGAGTGGCGTCGCCGACTTCAGGTTCCATGTCCTCGACCGCGGCGACATTCAGACCCTCCGCTTCGAGTGTCTCCTGGGTTGGAGGAACCCATGATTGACCCCACTCGTCGCTCTGGGCAACGATTGCGGTCGTCTCCGCCTCGGGGTTGGAGGCGATGAACTCGGCTACACCTATCGAATACTCCTCGGCCGTCGGCTTGGGGTGGAAGAGGTTGCGGAGTGGGGGATCGGAGATGATTGGGCTGGCGGCGTTCATCGACAGGAACGGAACGCCGAGCTCCTCGATCAGTGGCTTGGCTGCCACGATGGCGTTGCTGCAAGAGCCACCGTGGATCATGAACACCTGGTCCTGCTCCACGAAACGGCGGATGAGGGCCGAGACACTGGTGGCATCGCATGCCGAGTCGACTGTGATGACCTCGATCTGACGGCCGTTGATGCCGCCCTCCTCATTGATCTGGTTGTACATCGCCTCGGCGAGGTTGGCCGCCTTGCTGTAGACGGCGGCGTCACCCGAGTACGGGGCGAAGACCCCGATCTTGATGGTGTCGTCGGTGACTCCTTGGGTAGCGTCGGAGCCCCTCTCGCCACCAGACTCCGTCGTGTCGGTCGCCGCCGCCGCTGCCGCCGTTGTAGCCGTCGTGCTGTCAGGCTCGGTGTCTGTCGAAGCGCCGGAAGCGGTGGTCTCGGGGGACGCGGTGGTGTCTCCACCTGAACTGTCGCCGCCGCATGCTGCCAGAACGAGAACAAGAGCGACCAACAGGGCGGAGAGTCGTGTGAATGAGTTCCTCATAATTGTATACTGCCAATATGCAATCAGCATGTCAACTGTCCACAGGGGGTTGTTGTGGTGTCACAACGTGACCAGGCCTACGAGCAAATGAAGTCGATGATCCTCGGGGGCGACTTGAAGCCGGGGGAGCCGTTGCGGGAACAGCACTTGGCCACACAAACCGGCACCAGCCGGACCCCGGTCCGTGAGGCACTCCACGAACTGGCGCGGGAGGGGTTGGCCCGTCTTGTTCCGGGGCGCGGCGCCTTCGTTACCGAGATAGCCATCCCCGACCTGTACGAGCTCTTCCAGCTTCGGGATGCCCTCGAGCCATATGCGGTGCAGCTGGCCGCCTGGGCGGACGATCGGGAGCGAGTGATCCCTCTTCTGGAGGAGCTGGAGGAACGTGGCACCAGCCTGATCGAAGAGGATGTCTCGTCGTATTACGACCTCATCGCCCGTCTTGATGCTTGCACCCTGGAACTGGCCGGAAACAGCCGACTCAGTGACTATCTCACCCAGGTGTGGACTCAGATTCGACGAGCTCGGCGCTTGGCCGGCACAAATCGAGAGCGTCTGCTCGAGACGGTCGATGAACACACTGAGATCTTCCGGGCGATACTTGAGGGAGACGGAGACCGTGCCGCGGAGCTGAGCCGGGAGCATGTGAATCGGAGTCTTCAACACCTCTCCCAGCTCGAGCTGCTGCGTCCGAGACTACGGCTGAGTGAGAACTCGGGGGCGCCATCTCCGTTGTCACCGCGCCACAGGTGAGACGACACTGTTTAACGCTATCACCGGCTTCACCTCGACCATAGAAGGGCATATACGGCTCTTCGACACCGAGCTCACAGATCAAAGCGCCGCCGCCCGTGCCCGTAGCGGGTTGATCCGCACCTTCCAGATCACCAATCTGATGCCGGGTCTGACTACAGTCGAGAACGTGATGCTGGGGAGCCTGGTGGTATCCGGGGAGCATCGATCCTGGTGGCGTCCATATTCGGCGGCGTCGGCCAGCGTTAGTCGAGTCGAAGCAACATTGGAAATGCTCGGTCTAAGCGACGTGTCGCATCAACGTTTGGACCGGCTGAGCTATGGGGATCGTCGCCGGGTCGAACTGGCTATGGCGTTGGCCGCTGAGCCCAGGGTGCTACTACTCGACGAGCCAGCGGCGGGTCTGTCCATTGCGGAACGGGACGAGATGCTGCAGGTGCTGGTTGGTTTGCCTGAGGATCTAACCATTGTGATGATCGAGCACGACGTCGAGATGATCTTCGCATTCGCCGACTCGGTGTCGGTGCTCAATCTCGGCTCTCTGGTGACGACGGGCCCCGCACAGGAAGTGCGTGAGGATGAACGGGTGAGGGAGGTGTACCTTGGTTCCCAGTGACGACACCCTAAGGGTGGCCGGTTCTGAATGCCTGGCGGGAACACAGCCACATTCTTCACGAGGTGAACCTGGAGGTAGCGCCAGGGGAGGCCGTTGCAATCGTCGGGAGGAACGGTGTTGGTAAGACCACATTGGTCGAGTCGATTCTTCAAATGGGGCCACGCATCGAAGGCGTCGTGGAGTATGGCGAGAACCGGCTTGATCAGATTTCAACCTCGGACATGGCATATCTCGGCATCGCATTGGTCCCCCAAGGTCGGCGGCTCTTCGAGTCGTTGTCGGTCCAAGAACATCTGGATTTGGCTCGCCGAGTAGCAGATTCTGACCGGCGTGAGCACATCTTCGATATGTTCCCCATCCTGCGACAACGAGCGTCTTCTCCGGCTCCTAGCCTCTCGGGGGGAGAACGATCCATGCTTGCAATCGCCCGGGCGCTCCTCACCGAACCCAATCTGGTCCTGATGGATGAACCCACCGAAGGCCTCGCTCCCATACTCGTCGCCAAGATATGCGATAGCCTCATCCAGATGAAACAAGTCGGCCTCAGCATCCTCCTTGTGGAACAGAGTCTTGATGTTGCGCTCGCGGTAAGCGACCGACTGCTCATCATGGATCGGGGCACCATTGTCGAGGAGTTTTCTGATCATGACGCCCTCGAACTTGAAGAGATCAGTCGGCTCATCGTGTTGGGCCGGTCCGGTTGATCCACTCGCATCATCCTCAAGCTTTTTCGCCCGGTCCCTCACCAGGAACACCCATCTCCCGTCCGGGGCGAAACCTGCACTCATTCCGAGGTACCACCCGACGTCGCGACTCTCCCTTAGCTCATCTCCGTTGATCACACCGCGTTCGACCAGCTCATGTCCGATGAGGACCATGTGTCGGGAGCACCGAGCGCTAACCCTGGATAGATCCACAACTCCTGTACCGATCCATCTCCCAACGGCGACAAGCGACGTTCCGGCCCGGTTTCCAGCAAGGCTTCGAGTGGCTTCTGAACGATCGGATCAGCCAGGGCAAGCTCGATCGATTCTTGTCCGTCGTCATCGGTCAGGTTGAGGACAAATTCGG
>WHTL01000401.1 GCA_009377735.1 Acidimicrobiia bacterium | reverse complement strand
GAAGCTGCGGTCACGGTCACCGCCCCGTGTGCTGAGAAACGATGTCATGAGTGAGCCACTAGTGGTATGTCGCTGAATTGATGCCGCGGTGTCGCCGAGGCATCGGCGTCGATGGCAAGGACGCAGGACGACGGCGCACCCTCAGCGGTGCGGCTAGGACGAGGACGCAGCAAGCGGCGTCTAGGCCCGGCGAGACTGCGCAGGTAATTCGGCGACAGACCACTAGGTGATCACTCTGATGGTGGCCGCCACCTGTCGTACCGCCGGAAGCTCGTCGACAGCGCTGACCGCAGCAGAGTGGTCGCCTTCACGTCCTTCGTGGGTGATGAGAAGGAGCGTTGCCTGATCCCCCAGACCTTCCTGCCAGACGGATCTGATGGATACGTCGTGGTCACCGAAGACCGAGGCGATGGCTGCCAGGACGCCGGGGCGGTCCGACACCTCCAGCCGGATATACCAGGAGTTTGAGACGTCTTCGAAGTCCACCACCGATGCTCCACCAAAGCGGATTCGGGGTGATACCTGGGTGTCAGCCAATAGCTCTCGTGCCGCAGTGAGCACATCGCCCAGGACTGCTGTGGCGGTAGGCGCCCCACCTGCACCGGGTCCGGTGAACATAAGCTCGCCGATGGCCGGGCCCTCCACGAAAATGGCATTCTGCGCACCCCTGATCGAAGCGAGTGGATGGTCGTTGGGCACGAGGGTGGGATGGACACGCACCGAGACCCCACCGTGCACGGTGTCGGCGAGTCCCAGCAGCTTGATCACATACCCGAGCCGGGCAGCGTTCTCCACATCGGCTTTCGAGATGGTCTCGATCCCCTCCTTGAAGACCCGCTCCGACCCTACCCAACTCCCGAAGGCCAGTCCGGCGAGGATGGCCGCCTTGGCAGCGGCGTCGCTGCCGTCGACATCGGCGGATGGATCCGGCTCTGCATAGCCGAGTTGCTGGGCCTGTCTCAGGACCTCGTCATAGCTCGCGTCGCTGCCTTCCATGGTGGAGAGGATGAAGTTGGTCGTCCCGTTGACGATTCCGGTAACACGGGTGAGGCGCTCACCGGCGAGCGACTCAGACAAAGGCCGGATGATGGGTATTCCGCCTCCAACGGCGGCTTCATAGAGGAGGGAAACTCCCTTGTTCGCCGCCCGCTCAAATAGCTCAGGACCACGGGCCGCCACCAACTCCTTGTTGGCTGTCACCACGGGTTTGCCGGAGTCGAGTGCGGAGAGGATGAGTGAGTTGGCCGGTTCGATGCCACCCATGGTCTCCACCACCAGCCGCACCTCGGGGCGGTTTATGAGTTCCTCGGGCCGGTCGGTGGCGTACTCGGAGGGGAACTCCCGGTCTCGCCCCATGTCGCGAACAGAGACCCCGATGAGCTCGAGGTCGAGACCGGCCTTGGTTGCGATGACCTCACGGTCGGTGAGCAACTTGCGCGCCAGACTGCCTCCGACGTTGCCACCACCGAGAATTCCTATGCCTACTGCCATTCTCGGATGGTAGGCAAGCCCTCTACCGGCATCGTTCGTCGTGCCGGCGTCAACTATCCGACGAGCCCCGCACGGCCAGGAACAGCCAGACCAGCCCCGCCAGAATCACCAACAGAACGGCAGTCCGGACGAGCCAGAACACACTCCCCAAGACCGATCGCAGCACCCACCAACCAAGCAGACCGACAATCACCAAACCAATCAGATTGGCAAAGAACGCACGCGGTGAGGGCATATCGGCCATCCCGCGAGGCTAGCCCGTATCGGCGACGAGACCAGCAACCTGAACCCAGGGTGGAGGACATCGCCCGGCGACCATCTCCGCCCTAACTTCAAGGAGTCACCTGAACCCAGGGTGGAGGACATCGCCCGGCGACCATCTCCGCCCCAAGTTCAGAGACAATTGCTCCAAGATTAGCTAATCCTGCTCTGTGGCTCTCGTTGTGCCAGCACCTTCTTGATCTCCCTCACCACGTACAAAGGTCGCCTCGTCACATCGATCCACGTGAACCGAAGGAGCAGCCAGCCGTGGGCTTGTGCTTCCCGGTCACGTTGTCGATCAGAGTCCATCGCCTCGACCGATGCATGCCATTTGCGCGAATCCCATTCAAGCGCCAATAGATACCCCGGAGCAGCATGATCCCATGTCTTATCGTCGTCCCACGGAATCGGATACTGCGGAATGAAAGTGGGCAATGCGGGGTCCAACAGCAGCTTTCCTCCCAGTCGTTCCAACTCCGACTGTCCCATGATGTTCCCGTCACCTCGGGCCATCAAGAGGGACCGCAAGGCGGCACTGCCTGATTTTCCCCTTCGAGCGACTCGATTCACCACCTCCGTAAATCGATCCATCGACATCCGCCTGTCAATGATGAGGTCTTGAGTCATACGGTCGAGAAACCACTCCGAAACCCACGGCGCCAGATCTACCACCGTTCGCTCGACCGTCGTGGACTTTAGCCCACGCACGAGAGTCGTATCCTGCGGATCCAAATCGTCACATCTCCTAACCGTCACACCCGGAAACTGGTGGGTGCCCCGGTGGTGAACCGTGACTGTAGGGTTGGAGGGTGGTGCCGTTGGAAAGGCATGGAGGATTGCCGCCGACTGATGAGACACCACTCCTTGCGGGAGAGCCACCAGAGCTCCACGCAGCAGATCCATGTGGTTCTGAGGCTCAAAGATCTTGTAGCTGAATTTGTTTATGGCCTCCACCAAGCCCGATCTGCGCCGTCGTTGAATCTGGCCGATAGTGAGCCCTCCATCGAGAAGCTGGCTCCGTCTAACCACGCCTCCTTGTTCGGCTGCCAACTCCATGATCCACTTCTCGAGATATTCCATGGTTTCAACATGCCAAGTCGGGAGGACCAAGACAAGGGTCTTGCGTGACGAATACCGATCTCAGCTCCAACTCGGTGCCGGCAGGATTCGAACCGGCGCACCCGGCATCGGACACAACCCGGTGCCCTATCACCTGAGCTACTTGTGCCCCCGGCAAGATTCGAACCTGCGCACCCAGCATCGGACACAACCCGGTGCCCTATCACCTGAGCT
>WHTL01000353.1 GCA_009377735.1 Acidimicrobiia bacterium | reverse complement strand
CGGGGTGCCGTCGCTGTGGACACTGAGACGGCTGGTCTCCCCGCTCTCGATGTCATGGAGGAAGACATCGGATTCGTCGCCCGTGGTATCACCCGGGACCAGATTGGTGGCGTGCGATTGAAAGGAGACATATCGTCCGTCTGCGGAGATCCCCGGACCGTAGGACCCGCTGTTTCCGTCGACACCATCGCTGTTGACGCTGACCCTGATGGTGTCCCCAGTCTCGGTGTCATGGACAAATATGTCGAAGGTGTTGTTTGTGTCACCCGGAACCAGATTGGTGGCGTTGGAGGAGAACGCAATGTACCGGCCGTCAGCTGAGATCGCAGGCATGAAGGAGCCCATGTCTGCCTGGTCGCCGCGGCTATTGATGCTGACGCTGATGGTGTCCCCGGTCTCGGTGTCATGGACGAACACATCCCAATCGCCGTTGGTGTCATCGGGGACCAGATTGGTTGCGAGAGACCAGAAGGCGACGTACCGTCCGTCTCCTGAGATCGCCGGCTCGTAGGAATCGTTATTGCTCTGGTTTCCGGCACTGTTGATGCTGACCCGGGTGGTCTCTCTGGTCTGGGTATCGTGCACGAACACATCAGTGGCGTTGTTGGTGTCGTCTGCGACCAGATTGGTAGCGGGCGATTCGAAAGCGACGTAAGTTCCGTCGCCGGAGACGGATGCCGGTATTGGGTGAACATACGAACCCATGTTGGCTTCGGTGCCGTCGCTGGCGACGCTGATTCTGACGGTGTCACCGGGATCGGCTGAGGCGGCCATTCCGACGACGAGAGCCATGACCGCTGTTACTGCGGCAACCACCAGGCTCCCAGCGCAGATTCCTGTTGCTCTCATGTCTTACCTCCTTGGGAGCGGACCCTCATGGCAGTAGCGCCCTCCTCATAAACGCGGCGGATTGGCCTCTGGTCAAGAGCTCGTTGGGGCAGTAGCGGTCGCTGTCCGGTGGGTTGCAGCCTCGGGTGATCCCCGCCTCGGCGATTGCGTTGATGTCCATCTCGAACACCGAGCTGTTGTCGTCTACGAAGTGGTCGGTGTCGGTGGTGGGGACGTCGAGGGCGCGGCGCACGAAGGCGGCGGCCTGACCACGGGTGAACGGATCATCGGGACAGAACAGGGTGTTGTCCGGGGGGTTGCAGCCCAGGGTGATGCCCTCGGTGGCGATAGCGTTGATGTCCTCCTCGAACACCGAGCCGTCATCGTCGCTGAAGTGGTCGGTGTCCGATGCGGGGATGTTGAGGGCGCGGCGGAGGAAGGCGGCGGCCTGACCTCTGAGGAACGACTCGTCGGGACAGTATTGGTCGTTTTCGGGTGGGTTGCAGCCCCTCGTTATGTCGGCTTCGGCGATGGCGTTGATGTCATCCTCGAACAGGTGCCCGTCGTCATCGACGAAGAAATCTACCGCCACGTGATGGACGAATACATCCTCGTTGCCGTTGGTGTCACCAGGAACCAAAGTCGATGCTTCCGACCCAAAGGCAACGAACCTCCCGGTACCCGACACCACCGGCGTATAGGAATCGCCGTTCCCCTCGGTGGCATCACTGCCAACACTCACCCGCAGGGTCTCCGCAGTTTTGGTGTCATGAACGAATACGTCGTAGCTGTCGTTGGTATCACCAGCTACCAGATTGGATGCGAGGGAGTAAAAGGCCACATACCGTCCATCACCAGAAACCGACGCCCAACCGGATCTGTCGATCCCCTCGGAGCCGTCACTGGCAACACTCACTCGCCTGGTCTGTCCGGTCTCGGTGTCATGGATGAACACATCGGACCAGTAATTGCTATCGCCGGGAACCAGGTTCGATGCATCCGAGGAAAAGGCCACAAACCGACCATCAGCAGAAATGGACGGCTCGTGCGAAAAGAGGTTTGCTTGCGTGCCGTCACTGGCAACACTCACCCGCAACGTCTCCGATGTCTTCGTGTCATGAACGAATACATCTGTCTCGCCGTTGGTATCGCCGGGAACCAGGTTCGATGCTTCCGACGAAAAAGCCACATACCGACCATCAGCGGAAAGCGACGGCGCGGTGGACCAGCCGTTTCCCCCGGTGCCATCATTGGCGACACTCACCCGCATGGTCTCTGCAGTCTCGGTGTCATGGACAAACACGTCACCCGCCTCGTTGGTGTCCTCCGGGACCAGATTGGATGCATACGACTCAAACGCCACATAACGCCCGGCTGCAGAAATCGACGGCGAGAAGGAGTCGTTGTTCCCTTCGGTTGCGTCCTCGGCAACACTCACCCGCAACGTCTCGGAGGTCTCGGTGTCATACAGAAACACGTCCCGCCTCTCGTTAGCATCATCAGGCACCAAGTCGGGCGCATCCGAGGGATAAGCCACAAGACGCCCATCTGCGGAGATCGTCGGGGCTCCGCCGTTGATGTCGGGGTCACGGCCTACGACACCTACCCGAAAGGTCTTCGCAGCCTCCGTGTCACGAACGAAGACATCCCACACTTCGTTGATGTCGCCAGGAACCAAATTGGATGCCTGCGAGTGAAAGACTACATACTGGCCATCATCCGACACCGACAGCCCGTTGGAGTGGTTGTTGGCTTCGGTGGCGTCACTAGAGACGCTGACCCGTGTGGTGTCACCGGGATCGGCTGAAGCCGTGATCCCCAGCAGGGCCGCCATCACCGCTATCACGACTGTTGCCCAAATCTTGCTTGCCGGTCGCATGGTGGACCGTCCTCATATCGCCTTCCTCTGCCAGGAGGGGGCTAGGCAGCCTCTTGATACAAGAAATGTTTCGCGGTAAAATTTTGCGCGGCTACAACGTGTCAGGACCAGGTCGCGACCACCGAGGCTGTGGTGCCCCAAGGCGCCCCCCTACCTCCTGCGGCGGTACCTTCCCCCACCTCTGTGTGGGGGGAGAATGTCGGAGCAGGTCGGAGAAGACGTCGGCTCGCCGCTGGTCGATATCCCGGAGATTACCGGGGTGCGGGCTGTTTTGGCGAGTCCGGTGGGTTTCCTCATCATGGCGGCGACCTTGTCGCCGGTGAGTCCTGACCACCATCGGACGGAAGTCGGGCAAGACCTACGAGAACGCTCTCATCTTTGGACTTGATAGTGAAAATCCCGTGGTGGTGGCCTCCTATGGCGGGAGGCCGGACCACCCCGACTGGTACAAGAACCTGGTGGCCAATCCTCGGGTGAAGGTTCAGATTCTCGCCGATCGCTTTGACGCCATTGCTCGAACCGCGTCTCCCGAGGAGAAGCAGCGGCTGTGGCCGATGATGGTCGGGTACTATCCCCTCTACGACGATTACGAGGCGAGGACCGATCGGGATATTCCGGTGGTCATCCTCCAGAGGGCGTGAGGACTTCGTACCGGAGGAGGATGTTGTTGTTGGAGTCTTCCCGGCGGCGCTGATCGATCAGCCGGAATGGTGGCACCGGATCCTGGGGGAAGGCAGGGGTGCCGTCGCCCACGATTACCGACCCAATCATGAGGTGGAGCTCGTCGACCAGACCTGCGACCAACATGCTGTTCCACATGATGCGGCTCCCAAAGGTGAGAATGTCGGTCCCCGATTCTTGCTTAAGTTCCCTAACCGCCTCGATTGCCTGGTCCCGGGGGACGATGGTTGTCATATCGGTCCAAGGTGCCGTGTCGTCCTGGGTCAGCGAATCGGAGATCACCACCTTGCGCATGGTGTTGTTGCGTTCTCCGATCTCACGGTGGAGGCCGGCCACGGAGGGATCGGCGGCCACGGCGGGAGAGTTAGTGGGGTCTTCGGCGACCTGAGGCCAATACCCCTTGAAACCGCGGTATGAGTTGGCGCCGAGTAGCAGCGTGTCAGCGGTGCGTTGCCGTTCCAGGTTGTATTCGTCGAAGAACCCGTCCATGGGAAGGGCCATGACGTTGCCGCCCGGACCGGCCACGCAGCCGTCGAGCGAGACGATGTTGGAAACAATGAGCTTTCGCAT
>WHTL01000085.1 GCA_009377735.1 Acidimicrobiia bacterium | reverse complement strand
TGGCCTGGGTGGGGACCCGCCACTCCAACCACGCCGGAGCGGCAGGGGTGTATCCGGCTCTCGCTCTTCGAAATGGCCTGGGCGCGGTATACATGGCGGTGGCCGCCGGCAACACCATGCCACCCTGGGGAGGGCTGGAGCGGCTGCTTGGCACCAACCCGCTGGCAGTGGCGATCCCGGCTGGAGACGAGATCCCATTCCAACTCGATATCGCCACCACCGTCAGCTCCCATGGCACGATCCGAGTGATGGCGCTGGCAGGGGAGAGACTGCCCGTTGGGTGGGTGGTCGACGCCGATGGCGAACCGATCACCGACCCGGATCAGGCCGACGAGGGATTTTTGGTCCCAATAGGGGGCCACAAGGGATCGGGCCTCAATATCATGATCGGCTTGATAGCCGGGGTAATGAACGGGGCGGCTTTTGGTCGGGACGTGGTTGGGCATTCTCACCCAGCCGAAACCCCCTCCAACACGGGACAGACCATGATCGCCTTTCGACCCGATCTCTTCTCGCCCCTCGCCGAGTTCCGCTCCGAGATGGACCAACGGCTCAGAGAGTTGAGATCGTCTGGGAAGAATGGGACCGCCGTCCGGCTATCCGGGGAAAACGCCGCACAATTGGAGGCCGAGCAACGAAATCTCGGTATCCCTGTACCCGAGCCCCTCCTCGCCGATCTCCGTGTCTTCGCTGCCGATCTCAAGCTGAAGGATCGGTTGGATGGTTGAAACGTTGACGGAGTGCGCCGATGGGAGGCGGGCAACGAATCAGAGAAGGTGGCGTCGGGTGGTGTGGAGGACGCAGTTGGTGAGATGACCGTTGCCGATGTCCTCCAGCTCTACAGGGTCGATCGGGCTGAATCGGATGTTGACCCTGTTGTCTTCGGCGGACACGTGTTCCAGGCCGGCGTGCATCGGGGCAGGGATGGTCCCGTTCTCGATGGCGTCGGTCACCGTATCCGCCGACGAGTTGTCAGAGAACACCAAGGTGGCATCGAAGTTGGACCGTCGCTCTACATCGGTCAGGGACTCGAGGAGCGCGGGCTCGAGATTGAGCCACGACACCGCATCGTCCACCTCCCACCCACAGATGGGGGTGGCTACCGGGCACCGAGTGTGGAAGCGGCATCCCTCCGGAGGGTTGGCCGGGTCGGGGACGGTGCCCTCGAGTGCCACCTTTTCGACGTCTGGGTCGGCGTTGATGTCCGGGTTGGCGGCCAGTAGCGCTTCGGTGTAGGGATGGCGCGGGTCCTCGAAGAGCTGATCGGAGGTTCCCTTCTCTGCCACCTCACCTAGGTACATCACCGCGATGCGATCGCTCATGAGTCGGACGACACCGAGGTCGTGGCTGATGAAGAGATAGGTGAGACCGCGCTCACGCTGCAGTTCGTGGAGGAGGTTGAGGATCTGAGCCTGGACCGAGACGTCGAGTGCGCTTGTCGGCTCGTCGAGGACTATGAATTCGGGGTCGAGCGCCAGGGCGCGGGCTATCGAGATCCGTTGCCGTTGTCCCCCCGAGAACTGATGGGGATAGCGGTAGAGGTGCTGGGGTCCCATGCCCACACTCTGGAGGAGTGACACCACCCGGTCGGTGAGCTCCGATCCGGAGGCCTCGTTGTGCACCCGCAAGGGCCTACCGACGATGTCCTTGACCAACTGGCGGGGGTTGAGGGAGCTGAAGGAGTCCTGGAACACCACCTGGCAGTTGCGGCGGTAAGTCCGCCACGTCGTGCCCGATAAAGCACCGATTCGGTGGGCCGAATCGATCCGGATGAGGCTCTGGCGCTGATCGGCGGTGCGTCTCTCCTCGGGTATGGCGAGGACCTGGTCGAGCTCGGCGAGGTCCTGGTCTGGGAGACGGAAGTAGATCCCTCCCTCCGTGGGCTCGGACAGACCACTGATGCAACGGCCGAGAGTGGTCTTGCCACATCCGCTCTCACCCACCAGCCCGAGCGTTTCGCCAGGGCGGATCTCCAATGAGACCCCATCGACGGCGCGAACCTGTCCAACCACTCTCTGGAGGACACCCTCCCTTATGGGGAAGTGCTTCTTGACTCCTCGCAGCGTGATGACGGACCGGCTGGCCATGCTCTCGCCAGTCTCGTCCGTTTCGGCATGCAGAGTGGTCATCGTGTCCTCCGGTCGAATGAGGGGAGCTGATGGGGCTCGACCCCGATGGCCGAAGCCGAGTCATGGATATGACAGGCGACACCGTGCTGATCACCGGCATCGATAAGTCGAGGATCAACCGTCTTGCACACTTCGGCTTCATAGGGACAGCGGCTGTGGAACCGACACGAGGGTGGTGGGTCCACCAATTCGGGGACAGCGCCCTCGATGGCAGCCAAGCCACCACGTTTGTGGGTCGACGTGGGAACAGCGGCCATCAACCCGCGGGTATAAGGATGGAGCGGGTCGCTGAATACCTGATCGGTCCGACCGATCTCCGCGATCCTCCCGGCGTACATCACGGCGACCCGGTCGCTGATCTCGCGCACGAGGGACAGGTCGTGGCTGATGTAGAGCACCGAGGCCTTATGCCGCTGCTGCAACTCGGCGATCAAGTCCAGGATTCGAGCCTGGATGGTTACGTCTAGGGCCGTCGTCGGCTCGTCGGCTATCAACAGGTCGGGGTTGCAAGCCAGTGCCTGGGCGATGAGCACCCGTTGTTTCATTCCACCCGACAACTCGTGGGGGTACCGTGCCATGATCTTGCGAGGATTGGGGATCTGGGTCTCGGCGAGGGCTTGTGCTATCCGGCGGTCCAACTCGCCACTCACCTTTGCCGCCTTTGCCCTCAGGGGAGGAAGCCGAAGGAGGAAGCGCTCCAGGCCACGGGCCTGTTGGTGGGCGGCACGTCGGATCACCAGGGGGGCTTCGGGGCCGAGGGGCTCGAGCAGGTCGGCGGAGCGGTGCTGGAGGAACACCTCCGCCACCTGGTCCCTGATGGAGAGAGCAGGGTTGAGGGCCTTGCCCGGGTCCTGGAAGATCATGGCGATGCGGTCGCCCCTGATCTTCAGCATCTCGCTGTGTGGAATTGTGAGTAGATCGACCGGGTCGTCTCCGGTGCGGCGACCCTCGCTCGACCAGAAATCGATGCGTCCCCCGGCATAGACCCCGGGGGGGCTGGGAACGAGGCGAATGAACGAACGGGCGGTGACACTCTTGCCGCAGCCGGTTTCACCTACCAATCCCAGCGTCTCACCGTCATGGATGTCGAAGGACACTCCGTCCACCGCATGAAGAGCGCCCGTCTTGGTCTTGAAATGCACCTGGAGGTCGCGAACCGAGGCAACCAGTGGTGCGGTGTCCGGCTCAATCGAGATGTCCCCTGGCGCCGTCATCGTGTTGTCACCCATCCACCGTTCGAAGGTCGGACACGAGGGCAACTGTGGAACCAGGAGATGTATCCGACATCAATGCCACCAGTTGCCCACGCTGCCACACATCATTTCTTCCTCTCGGTTCCGCCCAACAATCGATTGCTAAGATTCCTGCACGATATAGGTCGTCCCGGGGATCCGCAAGAGCGAAGGGGAACTTCTTGCTTGCGAAATCAGAGAGCAAACCCTACTCTGCGAGGATTCAGCAATCGATTGCTGTTCTTGAACCCGGAGGATGAAGATGCCAAACGTCGATCGACCACGGACCTTGAGGGTATGGATCTTGATGGTCGTCCTAGTGATGGTGGTGGCCGCCTGCACGGGTGGAGAAACCACCGACGGTGACACCGAGCCGGTGGACACCGACCCGGTGGACACCGAAGCCGCCTCCGATACCTCGGCGCCGGGTGACACCGCCGCCCCCGATGAGACATCCGCCCCCGATGGCACCGCCGACACCTCTGCTCCTGCCGACACCTCCGAAACCACGGTGCCCGGTGAGACTGGGGAGGTCAGCAACCCAGGTCTGTACGTCCACGCCGCTGATGACGAGCCACTCAGCCTGGATCCGGCACAGGTGGCAGCCGGCGAGGCGGGCGAGACCGTTATCGCCCAGGTCTACGACCGTCTGGTCGAGATTGGTCCGGGTGGACCGGAACTGATCCCAGGTCTGTCCAGCGAGGTCCCGACGGTGGAGAACGGACTCATCTCAGAGGACGGGCTCACCTACACATTCCCGATCAGAGAGGGAGTGGTTTTTCACGACGGCAGCGAATTGACCGCCGAGGTCGTCAAGTTCTCCTGGGACCGTGCCCTGACTATGGCATTGCCTGAGGGCAACAGCAGCATCATCTCCGATCTGGTGGAGTCGACCGAGGTGGACGACAACAACTTTGTCGTCACCTTGCAGGAGCGCAATGCCGCGTTCCTCAACTCGGTGGTGACCGCCGCGGTGGCGTCCATCCTCAGCCAGCAGGCCGTGGAGGAGAATGGCGGGGTCGAAGCAGGATTGGTCAACGAGTTCATGACGAGCAATATGGTGGGTACCGGACCCTACACACTTACCGCGTGGAATCGGGGGGAGAACCTCCAGATGGAGGTATTCGAGGACTACTGGGGAGAGCCAGCCACCCTCGATGTCCGTATCGACCAAGTAGCCGACACCGACGTTCGGGCACTCGGTCTCCAGGCCGGCGACTACGACTCGATCGAGACCGACCCCACCTTCATCGGCGATCTCGAGGGTGCCGAGGGTGTCGAGATCTACTCGGGCGATTTCCTCTTGGAGCCGGTCCACATGGGGATGAATATGAACATCCAGGAGGGTCTGCTCCCGCCGGAGGACACCATCCCGCCTGACTTTTTCCACGATGTGAATGTGAGACGGGGCTTCAACCTGGCCTTCGACTACCAGGCCTTCATCGACGGTGCCCTGGCTGGTCTTGGCGGCGTCGTCCCCCACTACCTTCCACAGGGCATGCTCGGGTACGACGAGTCGCTCCCCACCTACCAGCGGGATCTCGCCGCCGCCGAGGAAGCATTCCGGGAGGCAGGCTACTGGGACGAGGGGTTCACCATGACCGTGCTGGCCGAGGAGGGCGGCATCTTCGAGGTCGCCGCCCTGGTGTTGGCAGACTCGATGAACGAGCTCAATCCCGCTTTTCAGATCCAGGTGCTGGCGGTGGTGGAGGCCCAGTTCGACTCGGCCCACGCCGAGGATCCGTTCGCCTACGCGGCGTGGATCAAGAACTCCGACCCCTTCGCCGACCCGGCCGCCCTCATGTCGGCCTACATCCACCCCGACGGCGACTGGGGTACGGTGCACGGATTCGATCAGGCCTATGCCGACTCCGATCAGATCGCCTCACTGGTGGACGAGGCCGCGGTGGAACTCGACACTGACCGACGCATCGAGATCTACCAGGAACTGGCCCAGCTCCTCTACGACGATCCGGTGTGGCTCATCCCCGGCAACGAGCGGGCGCTGATGGCGCATCGAACATGGATCCAGAACTTCGACATGAACCCGCTATGGCCACGACCGAGCATCAAGTTCGTCTACTTCGACAAGTAAGGTCCGAATTCACCCTGTATCCTCCATGAGGAGGCCGTTGGGAAATCCAACTCCGCCCATCGCCCAGGCCAAAGGGCCGAATCGATGAGGCCCAGAAACTAGACCATGCAGATCCGGGAATACATCCTCCGACGACTCCTGATCCTGCCCCTTATCGTGGTGGGGACATCGATCATCGTCTTCGGCCTCTCAAGGGTCGGGGGAAATCCCATCGCCATCTATCTCGAACACGAGATGACCCCCGCCGAGGTGGCCGAGATCGAAGACCGGTACGGACTCAACGAGCCCCTGCCCGTTCAATACTTGGCCTGGGCCGGGGGTGTTCTCACCGGCGACATGGGGTGGTCAGCGGTATCGGCACAACCGGTGACGGAGGCTCTCTTCAGCCGGATAGGCGCCACCCTCGAGCTGGCGTTCTTCGCCGCCATCGTGGCGGTCGCGCTGGGAATAAGTCTCGGCACCTTTGGGGGGGCACGACGCGACCGGCTACCCGACCACCTAACCCGCATCTTCTCGATCAGCGGGGCCAGCATGCCGATCTTCTGGTTCGCAATCCTGCTGCTGATCCTCTTCTGGGTGAATCTGGGGTGGTTCTCCACCGGGAGATCCACCCCCGAGATCTTTGCCAGCATCTCACACCCAACGGGGGTCTACACCCTCGACGCCTTGTTGGCCGGCAACTTGGTGGCCCTTCTCGACGCCATCCGGTTCCTGGTCCTGCCCGCCATCACCGTTGGTTTCGGGGCAACGGCCATCATCGCCCGGATGATGCGATCGTCACTGGTGGAGGAGCTCAATGAGGATTATGTGGACGCAGCCAGGGCCAAGGGTCTCCCCGAGAGGCTGGTGCTGCGTCGCCATGCCCGGCGCAATGCCCTCATCCCCACCGTTACCGTCATCGGACTCGGTTTCGGCTTCCTCCTCCAAGGAACGGTGGTGGTGGAGATAATCTTCCGCTGGCCGGGAATCGGAAGATGGATGGCCGACGCCGTCCTACGTGGCGACCAGGCCACCATCATGGCCTATGTCCTCTTCACCAGCATCCTGTTCCTCACAGTGAACCTGATCGTCGACGTCATGTATGCCTATCTCGATCGTCGCGTCGTGTTGGGAGCCTAGGCAATGGTCGATGTCTCCACGGTCCAGAAGAGTCCCACGATCCCCACCGAAGGGCCGTGGATCGTGCGTGCCCGCCGTTTTGGCGAGGTGTCCAAACAGGTCCTGCGCAACCCGACCACCGTTATCGGGTTGGTGATTGTCGTCCTCCTGTTGTCGGTGGCGCTCCTGGCACCCCTCCTGACCACCCCAAACGTCCCGGACCCCTATCAGATGCCGAGGGACTGGGGGACCCGGGACGCACCACCCGGGACGCCGGGCCACCTCCTCGGCACCACGTCTACGGGCGGTGACGTGCTTTACGGGGTGCTGTGGGGCGCCCGCACCTCCTTGCAGCTGTCGGTTATCGTGGTGGGCATCACCGTGGTGGTCGGCACCATGATCGGGAGTCTGGCCGGGTTTATCGGGGGGAAACTCGACGAGTTCCTGATGCGCGTGGTCGATGTGTTCCTCTCCATCCCCGAGTTGATCTTCGCCCTTGCGATCGCCGCCGTGCTGGGACCATCGTTCGGAAACATCATTTTCGCCCTCGCCGTGGTGTTCTGGGTCAAGTACGCCAGGATCATGAGGAGTCAGGTCATCCACATCAAGCAAAACGACTACGTCGACGCGGCCCGCATTACGGGAGACTCCAGGCTCCGGATCTATTTCAAGGATGTGTTGCCCAACTCCATAACGCCGGTGATGGTGCAGGCGACTCTGGACATGGGCGGGATTGTCCTGACCGCAGCCACCCTCAGCTTCATCGGACTCGCCGAGGCAGGGCTTGCCGAGTGGGGAGTCCTGGTGGCCGACGGGCAAGCTGGTATCTCTGCCGGCAAGTGGTGGGCTTCAACCTTTCCCGGGATGATGGTGTTCCTCTGGGCCCTCGCCTTCAACCTGGTGGGTGACGGCCTCAGAGACGTACTCGACCCCCGGACAGAAGGCAGATGAGAGGCTGATCGACCCGGACTGTTGATCGCCACTGTGTAGCCTTCCCCTCGTGAGCGATTCGGGATCGAGCCATTCCAGCAAATCGAAAGCCGGGTCACCATCGGGACGCCCGACACTGCGCGACGTGGCGAAGGTGGCACATGTCCACGTATCCACCGTATCCCGCGTCCTCAGCGGGCAGGCCGAGGCGGGACGGATCACCGCGGAGACGGCGCAGAGAATCGAAGCGGTGGCCGCTGAGCTGGGCTATCGGCGCAACACGGTGGCCCGCGCCCTTCGCACCGGGCGCACCCTCGTGATCGGGATGGTGGTGCCCGACGTGGCCAACCTCTACCAGGCCGGGATCACCCGGGCCGCTGGCGATGTTCTCGCCAGGTCGGAGTACTCCCTGCTATTGGCGAGCACCGATGACGACCTCGAGCATGCCCAAGCCCAGGTGGTGGCGATGCTCGGTTCGCAGGCCGAAGGACTTCTTTACGGGGTGGCCCGTCAGGACGATGCGGTGCTCCAGGGGTTGGCCGACGGTGGCACCCCGGTGGTGCTCTTCAACAGGACCGGTCAGGTCCCGGGTGTGTCGGCTGTGGTTCCCGACGACCGAGCCGGGACCAGGCTCGCCGTCGAACATCTTCTCGACCTGGGTCATCGCAATATCGTTCACGTCGGTGGGCCTGAGGACGTGTCATCCTCGATCCATCGACTTGCGGCGTTTGTGGAGATGATGGCGGCAGCCGATCTTCATGGCGAGTGTCGTTTCGCCGAGCGCCACACAGAGGAGGAGGGTCTGCGGATCACCCGGCAGCTATTGACGGAATCACCGGAGACCACTGCGGTGGTTGCGGCCAACGACCGGCTGGCCCTGGGCGCCATCGATGCGATTGAGGAGAGTGGGCGAGTGTGCCCCGATGACGTCTCTGTCATCGGGTTCAACGACATGCCTTACGCTGACCGTTTCACCCCACCACTGACCACCGTCCGTATCTCCCAGTACGATCTAGGCTTTCGGGCGGCAAACCTTCTTCTCAAGACCATTGAGGATCGTGACCGTCCGGTGGAGACACAACTGGTGCCAGCCGAGTTGGTGGTGAGGGCCTCCACGGGTCCGGTACCTCCCGCCTTCTCCTAAAAAACAGATGTGTTAGGGTCGCACAAACGGTTGTGCAACTAGCGGTGTCGTGTAATAGTGACACCGAGCTGAGGAGCGTAAAACCCAATGGACTCAAAGTGGATGCTGGCTGAGATGACCCAACCTGCCGCCGAGACCGCCTTAGGAAAGGGGACGGCCATTTTGGTAACGGGGAGTGTCGAGCAACATGGCGGCCATCTCCCCTTGGGGACCGACGCCATCGCAGCCCTCACCATCGCCCTGCGGGTGGCGGAGCGCATCGAGGCGCCCGTGCTCCCTCTCTCACCAGTTGGTGTTGCCCCCTATCACCTCCCGTGGGCCGGATCGCTCACACTGCGTCCGGAAACCCTCATAGCCCTAATGGTCGATGTCTGTGGGGGGCTTGCCGCGGCGGGCGTTAGGAGGATCCTGGTAGTGAACTGGCACGAGGGCAACACACCGTCGGTTCGTCTCGGTGCCGACGAGATGCAGAGGCAACATCCAGTGCGGGTCATAGTCGCCGAGTCCCATGTGATCACCAATAGCCTGTATCCCGACGAGATGGAGTTCACCCACGCGGGGGCCATGGAGACCGCAGCCGTCCTTGCCCACGATCCCGGGCTCGTCGATATCGACCAGCTCACAGGGGGGGACCCCGTAAATGAGGGCACCAAAGGTCACGCCCTATTCCGGAGACGAGATGTCTTCCCCGTGATGAAGGACTTCCGTGAGGTGGCCGGGACCGGTTGGTATGGTTCCCCGGACTCGGTGAACGAGGCCAGGGCTAGAGAGATCATCGAGGAGGTGGCTGACCACATCGTTACATCCATGGACGAGATATCGACGGCGCTTGTGGATCGCCAGCCCGAACCCGAGGAGGAGGAACGATGAGTGGGGGAAGGATGAAGGCCGCCGTGCTCCGGGGGTGGAACGATCTCGCAGTGGAGAGTATCGAGATTCCGGAGCCGGAACCGGGTGAGGTACTGCTGCGGGTCGCAGCCTGTGGGTTGTGTGGCACCGACCTCAAAATGGTGAAGGGCGCCTTCGAGGGTAGGGGCTGGCCGCCATCTCTGCCCTTCGTGATGGGTCACGAGTGGTCCGGGGAGGTAGCCGCTCTCGGTGAGGGACTCGGTGCCATCGATCTAGCGGTTGGGGATCGGGTCGTGGCCGAGAACCACATCGGGTGTGGTCGGTGCCCCATGTGCCGGAGTGGTCGTTACAACCTCTGTGAGAGAGCGGGCACCCCCGGATACCGCCTCTTCGGCCACACAGCCCCTGGCGCCCTCGCCGAGTATGCGGTGCGCCCGGCCACCATGTTGCACAAGCTGCCCGATTCGGTGAACCCAAGGGAGGCTGCTCTCGTCAACCAGGGCTCCCTGACGGTGCATGCCCTTCGTCGGGTCGCCTTCACGGCGGGTTCCACCGCAGCGATCTTCGGTCCGGGGCTTCTCGGTCTGCTCACGGCCGCCGTGGCCCGGGCGTCGGGGGCCGAGCGGTTGATCATGGTCGGCCGTGGCTCGCGTCTCGAACTTGCTGGTGTCATGGGCTGTGACGAGGTGGTGGATTACGAGAGGGAGGACCCTGTGGCGGGAATCCGGAGGCTCATCGGGTCGAGGGGCGCCGACTATGTCTTTGACTGCACAGGTAATCCCACCGTTCCCGCCCAGGCCCTCGACTCCGTTCGGCGCGGGGGCAAGGTCGCTCTACTCGGTCTCACCGGGGGCACGCCTACGTCGATTGACGTCGATCGTCTCACCCTCGATGAGATCGATCTACTCGGGATACGCTCCAGCCCCAACGCCTACCCCGCGATGATCGCCCTGATGCGCTCCGGTGCCGTCGACCTGGCACCACTGATCACCCACGTCTACCCCATCGACCAGGTCGCCGCCGCCTTCGAGGCCCTCGAGGACCGGTCGGCGATCCGCCCCATCGTCGAGTTCTAGGAGCAAGAGAATGCGAGAGCATCCCCACATTTCGATTTTTGGAACCACCCAATGCACCTGCACCGACGAGGAGGCCGAGGCACTGGCGGTGGTGGCCGGATACAGGGTGGCCAAGGTCTCGGAGAGGGCGCCATTCCTGGCGTCGGAGTTCAAGCGGCACCGAGCTGGCTTCACCCATATCGGGGATCTCTGGGACCACCACGGACCCGGGGGAATGGATGACACCTCGATGGCGGACAGGGAGAACATCCTCCTCGAACTCACCGCCAAGGAAGATAAGGTGTGGGGGATCTTCCGTGTGGTGGGAACTCACACCGGGCCCCTCTATGGGATCCCCGCCACGGGCCGCCACATCGATGTCATCGAGGTGGGTTTGTGGAGGGTAGAGGACGGGTTGATTGCTGAGGCCTGGTACTTCGGTGACGAGTTGGGCATGCTGCGGGAGTTGGGTCTGAACCCTCCCGACCTCGCCGACTAGACCTCGCTCATCTCCTTGACCAGATTCTCGTCGACCTCGATGCCGAGACCAGGGCCATCCGGAACGATGAAGTCGCCGTCCACCAGACGCGGAGCTTCCGACACCACGTCGCTGACCAGTCCCAGGTTGGCCGGGCTGCATCCGTAGTAGTTCGCAGTCATGGCAGCGGCACAATGGAGGTTGGCGGTGGCGGCGATGGAAGTTTCGGCGACCTTGCCGGCGAGGTTGATGGCGAGCCCACGATCACCACAGATACGGGCACCGCGCATGACTCCGGTGATACCACCGTGCTTGATCAGCTTCAGGCTGACACCGCCCATCCCCATCGAGGCCATCACCTTGACGTCCTCGAGTGTGCGGGCGCTTTCGTCAGCGCATAAGGGGATCGGCGACAGTGAGGCCAGGTCGGCAAGCGCCTCGGGATCGTCCCGTGACACGGGTTGCTCGATGAACCGGACCCCGCTGCCCTCGAGCCCCTTGAGCATACGGAGGGCTGTCTCGTCGTCCCAGCCTTCATTGGCGTCGCCGCATATGACACCGGAGTCGCCCGCTAGCTCGACAGCTTCCCGCAATGTCTTTGCCTCCGTCTCGATATCGTTGAGCGCGAGTTTGAGCTTGAACCAGGAGAATCCTTCCTCCTGGAGGGACGCCAGGACGGCGAGGTCCTGTTCCGGCCGGCCACTCCCCACCAGACGCAATGCTGGGATTCGATCCCGGTGTCGGCCACCGATGAGTTCGGCGATCGGCACTCCAAGTGCCTTTCCCGCCAAGTCGTGGAGTGCAATATCGATAGCCCCGACCGCGGTGGAGCTCGGTGTCCATCGCCTCATAGCCCGCCATAGCGTGGAGTGGCGGAGTGGGTCGGCGCCCATGAGCATCTCACCGACCACGTCGATGGCATCGACGATCTCACCCTGGGTCTCCCCGGTCACCTCCGGTGCAGCCACCCCCTCGCCCCATCCCACCAACCCCTCATCGGTGCGGATTCGGACGAGTACGTTCTGACTGCGGTCTGCAATCTGGTTGGCCATGACCACAGGGGTGACGAGAGGGACGACGATGGGGTAGGCATCGATTTGCGTGATCTTCATAAGTCATACATGTTATACGATTGTGAGACCTGGATCCTGAAGGAGAGAGATGAAACTGGTCACCATCGAGGAGAAAGGCCGCCCCCACACCGGCGTCCTTAACGACGACATCGGGACCGTGCGCGACTTGTCCCCCGTTGCTGATGACATCGGTGGGGTTCTCGATGTGATCTCTGGTGGCGATGTTGCGCTCGATATGATCGACGGCGTCGTGTTCGAAGCACCAGAAATTCCTCTCACCGATGTGCGTCTTATGGCGCCGATCCCCCGACCCCGGAAGAACATCGCCGCGGTGGGTCGCAACTACCTCGACCACGCCAAGGAGTTCTCCGACTCCGGCTTCGACGCGTCGGAGCGTCAGTCGGTGCCCGACTATCCCATCATCTTCGACAAGGCGGTCACCTCGGTTGTTGGTCCCTACGACAACATCGACACCAGCAACGATCCCAGCGGAACCACCGACTATGAGGGGGAACTTGGGGTTGTCATTGGTCTCCCAGGCAAGGGGATCTCACCGGAGCGGGCGATGGACCACGTGTTCGGCTACACGGTGATCAACGATGTCACGGCCCGGGAACTTCAGAAACGCCATGTGCAATGGCACATCGGGAAGAGCCCCGACACCTTCTGTCCCATGGGTCCTTGCATCGTGACGAAGGACGAACTGGACATCACCGAATCCTGGCTCCGTACCCGAGTCAATGGAGAACTGCGACAGGAGGCACCGATCTCGGCCATGATCTTCGACATCCC
>WHTL01000268.1 GCA_009377735.1 Acidimicrobiia bacterium | reverse complement strand
GGTACTCGCGGAGAGACAAACCGAAGATGCGCCCCAAACCGAGGCAGCATGAATCCCGAGATCAATAAGAAACCCTCCACGATTCGAGGGGAAGCCCAGTGACGTAGGACGGCCCCGACCACGCGAGGAGGGAAAGTCGAGGCAGCCGTTGGGGGTCTGGGGGACGGAGTCCCCCAGAAATAGGAGTGCCGACGTTCACAACAAGACCACACCAAACAGAGTTGGCAGTCGCGGATCGTTTCTGACTCGGAAGTCGCCACCCGACCCTTTGCCTCCGATCGTGTAGGGGAAGAGTCGCGTGGGGAAGGTCATCTGATGGGGAACGTCTGAGTCGGTGAGATTAGGGCCCGGGTGTGCCGTAACGGCAACGATCACAGGCCCCCAGGACGTGAGAGGTTGTGCAGATGCCGTGGTGGCAGGTGGAAAACCTAAATCGGGGTGAGCGATGCACCAAGGAAACCCGCGACCAGGTGAGACAGCAAGTCGAAACCACACTGGACCCGACAACACCCCGACGCGACAGACAGGCGCAAGGTCGCGGAGGTGAGGCCGGATGGCACCGACCACGCGAGACGAGAACGTCGAGGCAGCCGTAGGGGGTCTGGGGGACGGAGTCCCCCAGACATCACAGTCGGGACGGCCGGATTTGAACCGGCGACCTCATCGTCCCGAACGATGCGCGCTACCAAGCTGCGCCACGTCCCGATAGGGGTATTCTAACGATCTCGCAACGTCCGAGATTCGCCTGTCTTCTACAGCAGGATCCGGGTTACCGCGGAGCGGAGTTCCTGCGCGGAGAACGGTTTGACCACCGAGGCATTGGCGCCTGATCGGCGGGCGAGGAACCGGTCGGCGGTCCGATCCAGGAGGAGGACGGTGGGGAAGTGGGGGACCTGTCCCAGGGCCTGGCCGTCGTGGAGCTCCCGCACGATCGCCATTCCCCCCATTGCTCCTACCTGGAGGTCGATCACGGCGACATCGGGTTTCACGTCGGCGGCGGTCGCCGAAACGAGGACGGGGTCGTTGAGAACCACGATCTCTCGGTCCGGGCTACTGAGAGTGGCGTGGACATCGTTGATGACCCACTCGCTGTCGGCAATGAGAAGAACGGTGGACATGGAGGACCGACGTTAGTGCATGCGGAAGCGGGTAGATTCTCAGCCCTAACATCTCCTCTCGGTGAAACGTCTCATTCTCATCGCCGCATTGTTGTTCTCCGTGGTGCCGTCCCTGGGTGCTCTCGGGCAGACTGAGTCCCCCTCGGTCGACGTCGTCGAGGTCTCCGGCACAATCGACAGGCTGACGGTCGATTTCATCGAGTCGACACTCGCCGAGGTGGCAGCCAGCGGCAGTGAAGTGGTGGTGATCCAGATGGATAGCTGGGGGAGTGCCGGGGTTCCTCCCGAACGGATGGATGCCCTAATCGATGCCATCGACACGTCCTCGGTCCCTGTGGTTGTTTGGGTGGGTCCGATTCCGGCAGAGATCAGGGGTGATGCCCAGCGAATTCTCGACGTCGCCGATTACGTGTTCTCCTCCAGCGGTGCCAGGTTCACAGGAGAGGATGGCTCCGTCATCGAAGTGGCGCCAGGTGCCCTCCCCGACGGTGTGGACGAGTTGGTGCCCACGCTGCAGCAGGTGTTCCAGACCGTTGATGGCATGCCGGGAACGGACGGGGATCCTATCGAGTCGCTGACCCTCAACGCCGAAGGCGAAATCACGACCCTGCGTATCGTTTTCCACACGCCCAGTTATTGGTCGCAATTTTTGCATCTGGCTACCACCCCCCACGCCGCATTCTTCTTTCTCGTGGTGGGCCTGGCCGTTGTGACCTTCGAGTTCTATGCGATCGGTCCCGGGATTGCCGCCGCCACCGGGGTGTTGAGCATGGTTCTCGGGTTCTATGGTCTTGCCGTTCTCCCATTCCGGTGGTGGGCTTTGGCTCTCATCCTTCTGGGGTGGGTAGCGCTCACGGCATCCCATCAGCGTGGCGGCGTATTCGCCCTCTCAGCAACTGGAGCGCTCCTGATGACGGCAGGAGGTCTCACTCTCAACGGGGGCGGTCCGGCAATCACCACAAGCTGGCCCTTGGTTGTAGCCGCCGTTCTTGCCGTCCTCTTCTTCTACCTTTTAGCTATGCCGGTCGTGGGACGGTCCCGATTCTCGACGCCGACGCTTGGCGCCGAAGGCATGATCGGCAGGGAGGGCAATGCCCTCGGGGACATGCAACCCGATGGCGAGGTGGAGATCGATGGTGCCACCTGGCAGGCGGGCTCCCATCGCGAGGCCGGGATACGAGCAGGGGATAGGGTGCGGGTGATAGAGGTTGATGGCGTATTCCTCGAAGTAGAGCCAGCGCAACCAAGCGAATAACACCGGTGTAGTCCTGGGCGCTAACCCGCGAATTCTTTGCTTCTGGTCTTGCGCGGTGGCGATTGCTGCCCTAAGTTGCGATTGCAAGACCTTTACAGATGCCTACCCGAACAAGGAGGACGTTGGTTTGTCGGACACCGAATCGTGGCAACTGCGCGCATTGTGCAGGGGAAACCATGCCCACCTCTTCTTCCCACCATCTACCTTCGAGCCCAAGGAGAGCCGTTTACGGCGAGAGGCACGGGCGAAAGCGATTTGCAATGTGTGTCCGGTACAGCAGGAATGCGCCGCGTACGCAATGGAGACCAAGGAGCTCTTCGGGATCTGGGGGGGATACTCCGAGTCGGAGCGGAAGGAACTGGTAGCGGTCGTCAACTCCTGACGACACGCCCCAAACGGTCGGTGGCTGGTGATTTGTAGATGGTGGTGACACCCGTTCCAGCAGCCACCCTCATCATTGTTCGGGAACGGGATGGGGAACTTGACGTCGTGATGGTGGAACGTCCTCGAAGGGGGAGTTTTCCCGGCCATCACGTCTTTCCGGGGGGAAGCGTCGATCCAGACGATGTCCATCTACCCATCGAAGGGTCACCTCCAGATGGCCTGGCCACGGCCCTTCGGGAGACGGCAGAAGAAGTTGGCCTCTTTCTAACCACTGAGGGGTGGCAGGCTCTCCCCGGGGGACCCGTCGCCGAAGTCTTGTCCGCTACGGGATGTCGACTAGACGGGACGTCACCGGTGCCGCTCGCCCGCTGGATCACCCCCGACTTCATGCCCTACAGGTTCGACACAGCGTTCTTCGTTGTTTCCGCCGGCACCACCCCCGAGCTACGCCCGGCACCCGACGAGGTCGTGTGGGCCGGTTGGGTGCCGGTGGCGGAGGCGCTGGAGAACGTGGCTTCGGAAGTGTGGGATATGGTCACACCGACGACATTTCATCTGCGTTGGCTGGATCAGTTCGACTCTGCACAAGCCGCCATTTCCTCCGCCGAGTCGCGGCGAACCCAAACGGTTCTCCCGATCATCGAGAACGACAGCATCGACGAGCCATCCTGGATACTCGACGATGGTTGAGACATCCATGGAGATCCGTAGGGTTCTTGCCGCCAATCCCGGGCCATATACGGGTCCAGGGACCAATACATGGATACTTGTGTCCGGGTCGGCGGCGGTGATCATCGATCCCGGACCGGTCGATGCAACTCATGCAGAAAGCATCATTTCCGAGTTGGGCGAGGCCGTGCCCCGGGCGGTTCTCGTCACCCATACCCACTCCGATCATGCACCCCTCGCCAACCCATTGGCCCGTGACCTTGGTGTTCCCGCCGTTGGCCACCAACCAGGTCCCGAGTTCGACCCTGACGAGCAGTTGGTGGAGGGGTCGGTGTTGTCGGTGGGGGACGTCGATCTCTCCGTCATCCACACCCCCGGCCATTCCGAGGATCACCTCTGTTTCCTCGCAGGCAAGGTCCTCTTCACCGGTGATCACATCATGGGTGGAGGGTCGGTCATGATCGAGGATCTCATTGCCTATCTCCATTCCCTGGAGAAGATCCGCCCCCTCGACCTCAGCGCCCTGTACCCGGGGCATGGCGAAGTCATGGACCGCCCATACGAAGTGATCGACTGGTATGTGGCACACCGCTTGCAACGCGAAGAGGAGATCATCAGCGCGATTGACGCAGGAGCCGATACCTTGGCCCTTATCGTCGAGGAGGTGTACTCTTCTGTGGATCCTTCGCTCCATCCCCTGGCGTCAAGGTCCGTGCGGGCACACTTGGCAAAACTTGAGTCGGAGGGGCTATTTACTACAGTGACCAACGGCTCCGAGTTGAAAGTGCGAAGAATGCCACCATCTCAGGGGAAACCCGATCGATGAACCATGCACTTGGATTTGCTCCAAGGAGTTTCGGCTCTCGATGAAGTATCTTCGGTTGGCACTGGCACTCCTAGTAATCGCGGCCCTGGCAACGCCTGTCATCGCCCAGGTAACCGATGAGGACCTCGAAGAGGCGCGGTCGGTTGTGGACGAGGCTCAATCCCGTGCCAACGAAGTCGCCGCAGACCTCAACGCCGCCTGGGCGCGTCAGGCGGAGCTTGAGGATCAGATCACAGTCCTGGGCGAGAGCATCCAGCAGGCAAAGGAGAATTTGGTCGGATCCGACGAGCGCCTCGCGGAGTTGGCCGTCGAGTTGTACATGGGCAAGACATCCGGGGAGAACATCGAGCTCATCTTCAACACGGACAGCCAGACCATCGAAGCCGGCACTGAGTATCTAGAAACGGTATCGGGCACCGAGGAAGCGGAGATCAACCAACTCCTCACCACCAGAGCCAGACTCGAGTCGGAGACCGAACTCCTGGCCGCGGCCGAAGCGGAGGAGACCGAGGTCGCCAAAGAACTGGAGACACTGAGTGCCCAGATCCAAGATGAGTTGTCGACGGCCCAAGGAGCGTACGATCAGCTCTACGAACAGTTCCTGATCGAAGAGGAAGCACGCCGTCAGGCCGAACTGGAACGGCAACGCCGTGAGGAGGCAGAACGACGCGCCCAGGAGGAGCGGGAGCGTCAGGCCACTACAACCACACAGCCGGATGACGACAGCGGCTCCGATGACGGTGGCTCCGATGACGGTGGCAATGATGAGGAACCGCCACCCGACACCGAGCCACCACCCGACACCGAGCCACCACCCGACGATGATGACGATGACGGTGGAGGCGGCGGCAGTGCCTGCCCTGTCGCTGGACCAGTTTCCTTTACCGATACCTGGGGTGCCCCCCGCTCCGGAGGTAGGGCCCATCAGGGAGTCGACATGCTCGGCGCCTACGGAACCCCATTGGCAGCGGCCTTCGATGGCACAATCGCCCGTCTTTCATCTAGTTCACTGGGTGGGGTTACGATCTGGTTCGCCTCTGATGCGGGCGACGAGTTCTACTACGCACATCTAGACAGCTACGCCGGGATCAGTGAGGGTCAGCACGTGTCCGCCGGAACCATCATCGGATACATGGGCACCAGTGGCAATGCCCCGGAAGGAACCCCGCATCTCCACTGGGAGTACCACCCCGGCGGCGGCGGCGCCATCAACCCCACCCCGTTGGCAAGCCAACTCTGTTAGTTCTGGGGGACTCCCACTTCTGGGGGACTCCGGCGAGTTCAGTCGGTGACTGCACGCAGGTACTGATTGTAGATCTTGTTGGGTGTGCTCCAGTTGAGGCTGCGGCGTGGTTGGTTGTTGAGGACGTTGAGGGCTTGTTGGATACGTTGTCCGGTGGGGTCGGTGACGGTTT
>WHTL01000438.1 GCA_009377735.1 Acidimicrobiia bacterium | reverse complement strand
CGGTCGTATCTCCTCCTACCGGTGATCCCACCCAAGTAGAGCCGAGGCCAAACGGGGGGCCCTTTTAGAAGGTTCGACGTGCGCTCTGCCGGACCGACGATGGCCATCTCGGTAGAGCATCATCCCGTACTGATGACCTTGCAGGGATCGACACGTATGGCACGGTGCTACTGCCGAACAATTCAAGCATCTCTCAGAGGCATTCTTCGAAGAGTTGGAGGCGCGGTTTCTCGGGGCCTGAGCCGCCTACGCCCTCAAATAGGGTTTCCGGTGGAGTGACCCTCGGCCCCTAGCGACACCCATTGGAGCCTTCTCATTTCGGGCGTCGATCGATATGACATGCTACATTTTGTAGGACGCCCACTGTCTTGCTAAGCAGAAGCGCCTAGGCATCGGCTCCACTCGGGCAAACGCCGAATGCTTGGAGGGAGGTGTTGCCTTATGGGAGCAGCAACCGATGTGCGCAGACGACCCCGGGCCGAGACGCGGGCGGATCCCGATCGCAGCAACCTGATCGGCCACACCGGGCTCACCCCCTATCTCCTGTCCGGCCCGTCGATTCTGGCGATCACGGTCCTCCTCGTCTTTCCGGTGATCTATGCGATATGGGGCAGTCTCCACGACACCGACTCGATCGGTGGTCCCCAGTACTTCGTCGGACTGCAGCAGTACATCGACCTTTTCCAGGATCCAGACTTTCTGTGGTCGATCAGTCGGACCGTGATATTCGTCGTCGGGGTTCTGGTCCTCGGCTTGGCGTTGGGTCTCGTCTTCGGGTTTGCCCTCAACGGCGCGGCCGGAAAGCTTCGTTTCCTGCGTGGTTTGACGATCGTTCCGTACCTCGTCTCGGGTGTGGCAACCGCAGTGATCTTCCGGCTTATCCTCAACCGCGACTTCGGTCAGGTGAACCGGGTTCTGGAATTCTTCGGGGTCCCGGAGCTTTCGTGGTTCTCCGATCCGAACCTGGCCATGTTGGCGTCGATCCTGGCCCAGGTCTGGTCCGATCTGCCTCTAGTCGCGTTGTTGATCCTCGGGGGTCTGCAGACGGTTGATCCCGAACTGATGGATGCCGGCAAGGTCGACGGCGCTTCCGGGTGGGACCGTGCCTGGAGGATCTCGATGCCCCTCATCACGCCCCAGTTGGCCCTTAGTACGGTTCTCCTCAGCTACCAGGCGCTCACCTCGCTGGGAGTGATCATCGCACTCACCGGTGGGGGGCCGGTCGATGCCACCAGAACATTGCCGATAGCACTGTATGAGAGCGCCTTCGTCGACCTGCGGACAAATGAGGCCCTGGCCATCGTGGTTGTCATCCTCTTGTTCAACGCCGTGCTGACCCTCGGATATGTGGGTCTGTCTCGTCGCTACGACATGGACGACAGATGAGCTCGCCGTCCTCCACCAGAGCTCGTTCCCAGGGCGCTTCCGGTGTCGACTGGCCCCTGGTCACCAAACAATGGCTGAGGAGGATCGCAATCTGGGTCCCGTTGATCGCTCTTACTGTCTGGACGGTCCTCCCGGTCTTGATGACCCTATCGATCTCTTTCAAGACCCCTGCTGCGGTGTCCGCCGAACCCGGTCTCATTCCGTCCAATCCCACCCTCGAGGGCTACCTCTCGGTATTCGAGCAACAGGGTTTCCGGGGCGCGTTCGTCAACAGCGTCATAGTGGGCATCGGGACCTCCCTCCTAACGCTGGCCCTCGCCGTCCCCGCTGCCTACGCTTTTGCACGGTTCCGGTTCCGGGGGCGGCATCTGTTGTTGCTCTTCACACTTTTACCCCGCCTCATCCCCGGTCTCGGACTGATGGTTCCTCTCTACCGTCTGGCCGTTGCACTCGGTGCCATCGACCGGCTGCTAACCCTCATCGTGGCATTCACGGGAACGGTGTTGCCCTTGGCTGTGTGGCTTCTGGTCGGGTTTTTCCAACAGATACCACGCGACCTGGAGGAGGCTGCCAACGTCGATGGCGCCGCCCTGTTCACCCGAATCCGATACATAGTGCTTCCGCTGGCCGTCCCGGCGATGATCACCATCGGCGTCTTGGCGTTCCGGGAGGCCTGGAACGAGTTCAATCTCGTGCTGGGGCTCACCTCGAGTCCGGGGAGTCGCACCCTGCCCTACGAACTCTTCCTGATGACCCAAACCACCGGATTCCAGAACAACCCTGGACAGGCTGCCTTCGCCATCATGACGATCATCCCCTTCATCTT
>WHTL01000298.1 GCA_009377735.1 Acidimicrobiia bacterium | reverse complement strand
GCCGTTGGCTTGGCGAAGTTGGCGTTCAGGTCTTCGATCGCCGTGCGGATCGAGCCGTTGATCTCGCCTCCGAAGCGGTCCATGACCACGGCTGCCGCCTGCTCAGGGCCGCCCGCATCGTTGTGGAGCAGCACGAAGCTGATGTCATACCAGTCTTTCGGCTTGCGACGTGAGTAGGCGGCGGCGATCTTGGCCAACAGGAACCCGGCGAGTCCAGACATGTTGACCTCGACGGTGTGTACCACTCCCCCGATTCTGCTCGTCACTTGTCGAATGTCGACGTCCCGAGCCGCATAACCGGTGCCTCGCAGGTTGGCCGCTCCCAGGTCCTCACACTCGTCGAACGTGACAGTGACTCCCTCCGGTTGATCGTCGAGGTCGGCCAGCAGCTCGAACCGGACGACCACGCCTGCTCCTGGGCCCTCGGCCGTCCACCTCCAGGCGCGTTCAGCGTCGGGAACAAACTCGGCATTGCGCAGAGCAGCTTCGAGACGAGCGGTTCCGACCGACCCAACAGCGATTTCGAGATTTACCTGTACATCGACATCGGTGGTGCCAGCATGGGTGTACTCGCTGGTCGAACAGAACAGCTCGGGAACAAGCCCTCCCAGGACAACGAACTCTGGACGGTCGGCATAGTGATGCACCACGCGCACCAGAGCCGCCTCGGCCGCAACGCGGGCAACCCGACTGCGAGGCGAATCATCGGGCATCCGCGACCTCCACGATGCGTTCAGCTGCCTCCTCGCCACGCACGCCCGAGCGCCGAAGATCAGCGACCAACCGGGGCCAAGGTGCGACTCTCAACCCGTCAACAACGGTGGATAACTCAAGTGTGGTAGGGGTTGGAAGAGGTGACAGGACGAGACGCCCCCCTTCGATCGAACGCAGCCCCACCGCCGAGGCCGCCGCTTCCAGCTCGGCCACCGTAGATCCGGCCACATAGACATCCGCTGTTGTCACGGACGTCACAAGCGGCGCAACCACCGCTGCAGCAACCAAGCCTGTGGCCACGGAAGAGATGCCCCTCTCGTCCCAACGGGCTCCGAGCTCGACGATACCTTCGACTGGATCGCGCCAGGTCACACCCACGGACAACGAACCCGGAGACTCAATGTCATGGGCGGCAGCGACGTATGCATCCAGAAGCCCATCGCGGTCGGCCATCTGGCGCCCTGATTGTGGTCCCCTTGTCGCTTCAGCTTCCAAATGTTTCATGTCAGCGAGAACACGCAGAGCCCTTGTACACACCCCGACTGAGAGTCCGGTGGCCTCGTGGGTCGCAGCAACGGTCGGCTTGACGCCGGTCAAGACGGCCTCCGCGACGCCGAGGACCGCAGGAGTCCACCCACCGTCCACCTCTCTCCTTCGCCGACGGTCTCCGGTCCTCGAGATGACGAGGAAGTCGGTTGCGATCTCAGCAGCTCCCGACGTTTCCACCCAGCCGATGCCGACCTTGGCGAGCGCCTGTCGGGACCCTGGCGGGATTCGATTCCCAACCATCACATCGGGCGGGTCTGGCCGTGTGAGTAGTTTCTCGACGGTACTGAGCCAGGCGTGACTCACCCACTCAACCCGCAGAAGGCGTCCCTGGATCCTGGCCACGAAGTCGCGGGCGCGAGCATCCGGACCGATCCGAAGCTCCAGATCGACCGACTCCGGGATCACGGCTTGGAGCGCCGCTTCAACCCGGCGGCTCAGTTCTGATGAATCAACTGTCAAACATACCTCACGGAATCAGTGTACCTCACGATTTCGTGAGGTACAACTAGATCATGAGGTATACCCAAGGTTGTTACTCCGGATACTTCCGTGATCTCGATAACTACTGCTGGGAGGTCGCGTTCAACCCTGGCCCGATCGGCCAGTCGGTATTGGATCAGCCGGGGTAAACGACTGACGGGACCCGGTCGGGTCCCGTCAGCAGATTGCAGGTTCGGTTGTTGATTACGAGGTGACATCCATGCAGGTTGCGTGCACCGTGATGCTGCCTCCGATGGAGACCACTGCCCCTTCGATGACCCAGTCCTGGCCATCCGGATGTGAACCGAAGAGGGTCACACCCAGTGCGATGCCATCGGTCTCAAAGCCACCGCCGATGGGCACCTCGTCGCCCTCACAAGAGGCAGTCGCCTCGAAGGTGAGCAACTTGACATCCGTCGTCTCGGTCCGGACGGTAATGTCCGCACTTGCCGGCGGACCAGCAGGACCTTGTGGACCAGCGGGACCCTCGGGCCCTTGCGGACCAGTGAACCGGTCGGCATTGTCCTCGATGTACTGGTGCACGATCTCGGTCACCTGGTCACCGATCACATCGGGGAGATTGTCGTCGAACCAATCCGAGATCGCTTCGTTCAGGTCGTCGACCAGGACGAAGTCATCAGCGGGGTGGCCACCTAGCCAACCAGCGTCTACCGCCTGTGACTCGGCGAAGCGGTGGAAGAACGCCGCCTCCTGGCCACGGGTGGTGTTCTCGTCGGGACAATACAGGGTATTGGCGGGGGGATTACACCCGAAGGTGATCCCGCTGTCCTTCATCCGGAAAGAGCGCCATTTTGAGAGGGAAGAGAGGCTGACCACCGGCTGCAACCCGTCGGACAACAACCACTACTGCCCCGACGGCCTCCTCACCCGACGAGAAGCCCGCCACAGGTCGAGTGTGCGCAAATGTCGACTCAGAGCGCACTACCGCACGCTCGACCGCGTCGTACCGAGACCGAAGATGGAGTGTGCGCAAGAGTCAACTCAGCGCGCACTAGCGCACGCTCGACCACGTCGTAGCCAACGACTCCTTAACGGCGCGGCGGCGTCTGCCACTAGCTATAATGCGGGTGGGAACCAGGGATGCGTTCCGAACTGACAAAACGGGAGTGGAATAATGATTTTCAAGGAAACCGAGCTCGTCGGTGCCTTCATAATCGACGTGGAACCCCATGCCGATGATCGCGGGTTTTTTGCCCGTGCTTTCTGCCAGAAGGAGTTCGAGGAGCATGGGCTGAAGGCAGAGATTGCGCAGGCGAACATCGCCTTCAACCGTTTCAAGGGCACACTCCGAGGTATGCATTTCCAGTACCCACCCAAGGCGGAGACCAAACTGGTCAGATGCACCCGGGGTGCCATCGTCGACATCATCGTCGACCTCCGACCGGAGAGCGAGACCTTTCTCGAGCACGTATCGGTAGAACTGACCGCTGACAATCATCGTGCGCTTTTCGTTCCCGAGCGATTCGCACACGGTTACCAGGTCCTCGAGGACGACACCGAGACCAGCTACCAGGTCGGTGAATTCTACGCCCCCGAGACCGAAGGGGGGCTGCGCCACGACGATCCACGTCTCGGTCTGCAATGGCCCCTGCCGGTTACCGAAATGTCGGAGAAGGACGAGAAGTGGGAGACGTTGGACGTTTGTGAGTCGGAAGTCCGACAAAGAATGACTCTCTGAAGTTCCCATTACGGATCTGAAGTAACACCAAGGACGCAAGGACAGACGGCATGATTCTTATCGACAATGCACTCAAGGCGAGAGAAACAGAAGGCAATCCCATCCGGGTCGGCATGCTCGGCTCCGGTTTTATGGGTCAGGGACTCACTAACCAGATCGTCAACAGTGTGCCCGGGATTTCAATGTCTGCCATTTATGGCCGCCAACCGGAGCGGGCAACAGGTATTTACGAGTACGCCGGTCTTGGCGATGTCGTCGAGACAGAGACACAGAACGATCTGGATGCGGCGGTCGCCGCCGGCAAACCGGTCGTCACCTCCGATCCGTACCTCTTAACCCGATCGGAGAACATCGACGTGATCATGGACGTCACCGGCTCCGTGGAGCTCGGTGCACGTATCGTTCTCGACGCCATCGATCACCAGAAGCCGGTTGTTCTTATGAACGCCGAGCTCGACGCCACTATCGGACCCATCCTCTCGGTCTTTGCGAGGAAGCGCGACGTCATCCTCTCGGCCACGGAAGGCGACGAGCCCGGTGTGCAGATGAACCTCTTCCGCTGGGTTACCGGCATCGGGTTGACCCCAAGGGCGATCGTAAACGTCAAGGGTCTCCAGGATCGTTTTCGCAACCCAACCACGCAGGCCGAGTGGGCCGAGCGTTGGGGTCAGAATCCGGCGATGGTTACCTCATTCGCAGACGGTTCCAAGATCAGCTTCGAGCAAACCATCGTGGCCAACGCCACCGGGTTCAAGGTGCAGTCGCGCGGTATGTCTCGCGGGACCGAATACCGAGGCTCCATCATGGACATACAGGAGCTCTACGACATCGAGGAACTACGAGAACTGGGAGGGATGATTGACTACACCGTCGGTCCCGACGGCATCAAGGTTTTCATCTTGGCGGAACATCCCGACCCCAAACAGCAGCACTACCTCAAGCTGTACAAGATGGGTGACGGACCCCTCTACCCCTTCTGGATCCCTTACCACCTTCCTCATTTCGAGACCCACAATGCCATCGCTCGCACCGTGTTGTTCAATGATCCGGTGGCACGGCCGTTGGCTGGTCCGGTCGTGGAAGTGTGTGCCGTCGCCAAGCGGGATCTGAAGGCGGGGGAAACACTGGACGACTACGGCATGTACATGACCTACGGGGAGGCGGTCAACGTCGAGGAGATGAGCAAAGGTCAGTACCTTCCCGAAGGGCTTGTAGCCGGCTGCAAACTTCGACGTGACATTCCCCAAGACCAAGTGATCACCTACTCCGATGTGGAGCTTCCTCAAGGGCGGATTGCAGACTCTCTGCGAGCGGAGCAGTATCGGCATTTCCGCGGCGAGCACTGGCTCGAGGACTATCTCAAGGGACCAGACGGTCCCGGTTCCGTCGTCGACATCGGGACTCTCACCAGCGTCTGAGGGGGCCGCCTCTGCCCCGCCGTGGCTGTGAACCCAGGGTTCCCACGGCCGCTCAGCGACGTCCCCAGCCCTAAGTTCGCCTCTGCCCCGCCGTGCTGTGAACCCAGGGTTCCCACGGTCGCT
>WHTL01000310.1 GCA_009377735.1 Acidimicrobiia bacterium | reverse complement strand
GTGAGATTCCGCAGGATGGGGATGCCGTCGAGGAAATCGATGAAGAACCCAGCGATCCTCCCCACCTGGTTGGTGAGCAGCAACACACCAAAAGCCACCATCACGACCCCAGACACGGTGGTGATCACCCGGAGATGTCGACGCAACCTACCAAAGGCTCGCAATGCCCTTCGCACGAACAAACCGCTCAGCACGAACGGAATCCCCAGACCGAGGGAGTACGCACCCAACAATAGGACACCCTGTCCAACCGTGTCTCGGGTGGAAGACAATGCAAGGATCGTTCCCAGTATGGGTCCGATACAAGGGGTCCACCCGAATGCGAAGGTGACTCCCATCAGAGGTGGCGCCCACCGCCCCAGTCGGCTTGGTGTCACATCGATCCGTCGCTCCCTGGACATCGATGCCAGAAATCCACCATGTGACCACGCCATTGCGACCATCAACACTCCGAAAACGATGATGATCACTCCGGCGATCCTTGTCGATACGACCTGATTTTCCCGTAGGAACTGTCCGATGGAGGTTGCTGCCGCCCCCAGAGCAACGAATACCACGGTGAATCCGAGCACGAACAGCAGCGTCGCCACCAGAACTCGGCGCCTCGCCACCACCCCATCATCGAGGTCGGTTACCGAGTATCCAGACATCATTCCCAGATAGGCAGGGACCATCGGGAGGACACAAGGGGAGACGAAAGAGATGATCCCACCTCCCACGGCGAATACCACCTGAAGCAGGAGACCCGCATCAGACATAGCGTTTAATCCACCCACCCGCAGGTTTTTTCCGCACACCCAACCCCGCACCCACCAGGACCGGGCACCAAACACGACCGGGTTCGCTTCTGAGCTGGATCAATCGAAGGTTCCCGCAGAAGGGCAGATAGGGGCGAGTTCGCAGATGCCACAACGAGGCGAACGGGCGATGCACACGTCCCGACCGAACTGGATCATCCGCATGGATAGTCCAGGCCATGACTTCTTCGGGATGAGGGACTCCAGGTCCTTCTCGATCTTGACAGGGTCCTTCTCGGTTGTGAGCTCAAGCCGATTGGAGACGCGGTTTACGTGGGTGTCGACGGCAATGGCGGGACGTCCCCATGCCTCGGCCAGGACGACATTTGCGGTCTTCCTGCCAACACCGGGGAGCTTCACCAAGAGATCGCGGTCGTCGGGGACGACACCGTCGTGCTCCTCGACTAAAGCGTTGGAGAGAGCAATGATCGACTTGGTCTTCTGGCGGTAGAAGCCTGTGGAGAAGATGATCTGTTCCACATCCTCGGGGTTTGCCTCGGCGAGATCGGTCGGTTCCGGATACTCCTCGAAAAGGAGAGGTGCCACCCCGTTCACGTTCTCGTCGGTCGTCTGCGCCGACATCACGGTTACTACGAGCAGCTGCCACGGATTCTCGTAGTCGAGAGCGGTATGGATCTCGGGATAGCGCTCCTCAAGTCGCCGCACCACAGCGCGTGCCTTACCTCGCTCGGCAGGCGTGGGTGTGGTTCCGTCTGATCTAGGTCCGGGCATCGGTCAGCCTACTCGCGCACCGTGTGGTCGTTTTTGTCGACTCGTTGCTGCAGCTTGACCAGGATTCGGATACCGGCGACACAGCCGAGAAGCCCGACGGTCAAGAGGACACTCAACTCCGGTGCCGCCGTGTACGGATTGCGGCACTGGTCGAGGCCTGCCTCACAAAGGCCGTAACCAGTCCCGCCCCCGAGCAAGTCAAGGAGGGCAAGCAAAGGTACCCCTGCAATGAATATCGCCAGGACGGAGAGGGCAATGATGCCGATACGGATGACAAAACGGCTCATGGGTAGGACGATACTTTGGATCGATCCCGATCCGATCATTTAGAGCGACGAACGACCTGGGTTCCGCGTCGCGAAGCAGTAGACGATGAGTTTTCTCGTAGCGTCCGGTCTATAGGACATTGGTATCAGACCACGGCGATGACACCCGGACGCCCGTGGCATTCGGAGTCCGGTGCTCTACACGAAAGGAATACCGATGCAACGACTGACCGTAGACTTCATCATCTCGCTCGACGGCTATGGGGCGGCGGAGGGCTGGCCCGGCTTTTGGGGCATGGAGAGCCCCGAATACCTTAAGTGGCTCGACCAATCTCCGGAAAAGGATCATCCGGTGCTGATGGGCGCGAAGACCTACCGGCTGATGTCTGGCTTCGCCACGTCCGACGAACCCGGCACCGAAGAACTGACGGCGATGCCGAAGGTGGTGTTCTCCTCGACGCTGGCGGAACCGTTGGATTGGGCGAACACCACTCTCGTCAGCACCGATCCGGTGGCCGCGGTGCGCGCGATGAAGGAGGAGTCGGAGACGCCCTTGCGGACGCTCGGCAGCGTGTCGCTCTGTCGGACGCTGCTGCAAGCTGGGCTCGTCGACCTCTACCGGGTCGTGATCTTCCCGGTCATCACCGGCGCGACGGGCGCCGATCGCATCTTCGACGGCTACCCCGACGTGCTGCTCGAGCTGACGAAGAGCCACACGTTCGAGGGCGGCCTACAACTGCAGGAGTACGTCCCGACGGTGCTCGAGAGCCCGCCGGGCGTCGGTACGCACGGTTGACGTCAACGATCCAACAACGGTGTCCGACTGTCAGCATCTATACGACCGCTCACGTCTTGGAAGCTAGCGGGATCTTCGCGGCGGCTGTCCCTATCCGCTAATCCCATTTAGGATCGATCCCGATCCGATCATTTAGGGCGGAGGAACCTGCACCGGGGACCACTCGCTCCCGTGAGCCTCACATCGCGTGTGAGAAGCGTTCCGTTGAATGCTTCCGCCACTGCGACATAAAGGGCATCCCAACTTCTCACGGTGTGTCTTAGTTCCCAAGCACGACCGAGAAATGGCCGATGATCGATGCGTTCGCCCGGCCAGAGACCGAGGTCCTGAACCGACTGGTGGGCTGCGGTGGGGTCCAGGACCCCTCTGGCGCTATCCCGCCGAATCAAGCCGAGGACTTCAGCATCGACGAGATGCGGAGCGACCTGATCGGTATCCGACGCGAGCAACGACCTGACCGACTCGGCTTGAGTTCCATCGGCGACCACCTCGTAAAGACACGAGGCGTCAACTATCAGCATCTGGCCAATCACCTCTGATGCTGTTCAGTCCGGCAAGGACATCATTTGGTTCGATCTGGGATGGTCTGCGTCGTGTCCGTTCCAGCCATTCCCCGATGCTCGGTCGCGACGCAATGCGCTCGGCCTCGGCGCGCAACAGCTCGGGGACACTGACTCCACCCTCAGCTGCCCGCTGCGCCAGAACCGAATATGTCTCGTCATCAATGTTGCGAATCTGCACGGTTTTAGGCATCTTCGCATTATATCATGCGTATGTGCATGGGGCCACGCAACCCCAGCATGTGCACGACCACCCGCGCCCGGGAGGGTCTGTCTCCTCCCCCTCCGAGGAGGAAACTGGCTTCCGCCCGCGATTGCCACTCCTATGAACATGGCCGTCGTAGACTCGCGCCACTCGATCTTGGGCGGAAGTCAGATGGCAAGCGATGAACGGTTCACCGACGAAGAGCGCCGGATGCTTTCGGGGTTCTTCACCAATCTCGACGGTCCCGTTTTCGCCCTGATCAACATGCCCGAGGTGGTGAAGGGAGCTCTCTTCGCCCGCTACAGCCGCTCTCCCAAGTCGCTCCGTCGTCTCTTTCTCGACGAGTTCCTCTCCGACACCGACGAGGATCTGGTCGCGTCGAGATCCATGGACGATCCCCTGTTGGACCACAAGAGGGCGGAGCGGCTCTACCAGACCGTCTTCCATGATTATGGCGACGACTCCGTTGCGCAGCTCGGTGGTGTCCACCTCGCATGCGAGGGCGCATCCAACCTTCTCACCAAGGTCCTCGAATGGGGTCGCCTCGCCAGCTATCTGGAGCAGTCGACCCGCTACATGGCATATGACGACAAGGTGGGTGGTCGCTACCGATACCACATCCCCACCGAGTTGACCGGTGGTCTCGCTGACCAGTACACCGCCTTCTGCGATCGCACCTTTGAGACCTATGCCGACATCGTTGCCCAGTTGGTGTCCCGCTTCGAGGAGAGGTTCCCGAAACCGGACGGCGACCCAACCTGGGTGTGGCGTTCCACCATAAGGGCGAAGGCATTCGACCTCACCCGAGGTCTACTTCCGGCCGCCACCCGCTCCAACGTGGGAATCTACGGGACGGGACAGGCCTACGAGATGGCCCTGATGAGAATGCGGGCCCACCCGCTAGGAGAGGTGCGCGACTACGGAGAGCTCATGCTGACCGAACTTCGTAAGGTGATTCCCTCGTTTCTCACCCGGGTTGACCTGCCCGATCGCGGTCTGCGGTGGTCGGAGTATCTCTCCGACGTGAGGACCAGGCTCGACGGGGCAACTTCTGGATTGGGAACTACGCCTGAGACGGGACCCTCGGTGACCCTCACCGACTTCGACGAGGACGCCGAGAATGAGGTCATCGCCGCCGCCCTATACCCGTACTCGGAGAAGACCGACGAGGAGCTTCTCGGTCTCGTATCGAATATGGGCGAGGCGGAACGGAGGCGGATATTCGACGACCTGGTCGGTGACCGCGCCAACCGACGTCACAAACCGGGAAGAGCTATGGAGAG
>WHTL01000073.1 GCA_009377735.1 Acidimicrobiia bacterium | reverse complement strand
CACCAACCCCCGACCACTACCGAGGAACAAACCACCGCGCCCACACACCCCCCAAGGGAACGCTATTTCATACCAGAACGAAACCCGGACAGTCCAACACCCTTCTGCGCGGATCTTCACCCCCCATCGCGTCAAAAATCCACACAGAACGAGGGGTACGAGGACTGGACAGCCCAACACCCTTCTGCGCGGATCTTCACCCCCCCATCGCGTCAAAAATCCGCACAGAACGAAACCCGGGGAGCCCCAACACCCTTCTGCTCGGATCTTCACCCCCCATCGCGTCAAAAATCCGCGCAGAACGAAACCCGGACAGTCCAACACCCTTCTGTGCGGATCTTCACCCCCCATCGCGTCAAAAATCCGCACAGAACGGATGGGGAACTGCCGGCTGCACTCGCTCCCGTGAGCTACTTGATGACTAGGTCGGGGTGCATGCGCACCCTGGGCTTGGCGGCTTCCACGGCGTCGGCGAGCTTCTCGAAGGCAACTTCCACCTCGGAGCCGGGGGCGACGATGGCGATCGGCTCACCATGGTCGGCACCGGATCTCATCTCGGGAAGTAGCGGGACCTGGACGATGAGGGGAACCCCGATCTCAGCGGCCAGGGCCTCTCCCCCACCCGATCCGAAGATCTCGTATCGTTTCCCGTCGTCGCCGGTGAACCACGACATGTTCTCCACGACGCCGATCACCTCCTGATCGACCTCGTCGGCCATGAGGGCGGCCCGACGCGCCACCCGCTGGGCGGTGGGCTGGGGGGTGGTCACCACAAGCACCTGGGCCCGGGGAAGGAACTGGCTCATCGAGATGGAAATGTCTCCCGTTCCCGGCGGCATGTCCACGATGAGGTAGTCCGGTGCGTCCCAGAAAACATCTTCCAGGAACTGCTCGATTGCCTTGTGGAGCATCGGTCCCCTCCACACCACGGCCTTGTCCTCGGGGACGAAATAGTCCATTGACATGGCCTTCACACCATGACGACGCGGGGGGATGATCGACTCGTCAATGACGACAGGCGGGGTATCAATGCCCAACATCCTGGGGATGGAGAACCCCCAGATGTCGGCATCGATGAGTCCCACCCGCTTCCCGCGTTTCGCCAGTTCTACCGCAAGGTTGGCCGAAACGGAAGATTTTCCTACGCCACCCTTACCCGAGGAGATGGCGATCACCCGTGTCGCCGACCCAGGCTGCCCCACCGTGGGACCTGCGCCGTCGCGGAGACGGTCCATGAGTGATTTGCGCTGCTCGTCGGTCATCACATCGAAATCGACCGTCGAGACACGACCGGGTGACGCCACGCGGACTGCGGCATCGAGTTCGGGGAGGTGGGGGTGGTTGGGAACGGGGGTGAGCAGCCTGATCTTGGCACCACCGAGAATCCCCTGATCTATCTCCGAGATTAGACCGAGATCCCCCAGCGTACGACCCAAAAGGGGATCGTGCACCTCTTCTATGGAGGCTCTGATCGATTCGGATGTGGGCATGATTTCCCCTATGACGGCGGTGTTATGTCGGGTGTTTCGCCTATACTCGCAGCAACACATGACCTCTCCCAAGCTCGACGAACAACTCGACCGTGACATAGGCGATCTGACCGCCGCACTCGGCGATCCCACACGTCGCGCCATCTATATCGCCGTCCGCCAGGCGCCCATTGCGGTGACAACGTCCAGCATTGCCGAGGTATTCGACCTCCACCCCAATGTGGCCCGCCATCATCTCGACCGGCTCGCCAATGAGGGCTATCTCGAGGTGTCCCAGCGTCAGGCCGTAGGCAGCGAGGGGCGCAGTGTCGGCCGACCGGCCAAGCACTATGCACCGTCCTCCAAAGAGGTCGAGATCCACTTCGCCCCCCGCCGATACGAACTTCTGGTGGAGTTGTTGATCAAGGTCATAGGTGAACTCGGATCCGACGATCTCTCGGCCGTAGCCGAAAAGGTCGGTCGTCAATTCGGGATGGAGATCGCTATAGAGATCGGCCAACCCGACGAGGAGGGTTACCCCGAAGCGGTCTCCGCGGTTGCCAAGGCGATGACGGGCCTGGGTTTCTCGGTCGACCCCGATGTCGAGGGTCACCGACTCCTCACATCCCATTGTCCTTTTGGCAATGCGGGAAACAATCACCCAGAGGTGGTGTGCTCCCTCGACCGCGGCATCGTCGCCGGTCTCATGGCATCACTGGCCCAGGATGTGGACCCGGTGGTGTTCCCGGCACAGTCCCTCAACGCCAATTGTGTGACGGAGATCCCACTCACCATCGGGTGAAAGAGGGGTTCACTGGGGCAGAAGGAAGCCACCGTTTGAACCCCAGATGACCAGACCTTCGTCTGGGACCCAAAAGGGAGCCATTGCCGACATGGTGACCGGGAGGTCTGCTAGCTGGCGCCACATATCCGTATCCGGGTTGTAGGCGGCCGCGGTGCGCAATTCCCGGTCGTCTGGGTTGGAACCCGCCCTTCCTCCCAGGATCAACAGCTCGTTTCCGGTCCACACGGTCTTGTGTCCGTGTCGTCCCTCGAGGGGACTCGGGGCGATAGGGCGCCACTCTCTGGTGGTGGGGTTGTAGGCGGCACCATCGGCGAGGTCCTCGCTACCTGGACCGATACCACCGAAGACCACCAGCTCCTCACCAGTCCAGGTAGCGGAATGCAGAAAGCGCTCCGATATGGGTGCCGATGGGAGCCGCTCCCATTCGTCATCCTCGGGGTTATAGGCGTGCACCAGTTCCCCACGATTGTCCCCTACGTCCTCAGAAGAATCGCCGGTGACGAATAGAGTGCCGTTTCCCCAGGTCAGGGTGTCAACCGCGACCATTTGGAGCGGGGAACGTTCCGCCCACCTATCGGCGACGGGATCATAGGCCATCAGCCTCGGTGCGGAATCCGACCATCCCACCACCAGCAACTCGTGGCCGGTCCATACCCCATCCAGTAGGTCGAGTCCCTCGGTTGGAGCCATCTTCCGCCATTGGTCGTCATCGAGGTCGTAGATCGCCCCGGTCCCGACTTCTCCGACAATTTCGGTGACCCCACCGAAGAGCGCCACCCCACCATCCATCAACTCAACGCTCATTTGATACCAGCCACCGTTGATGGGTGGTTCGGAGAGCACCCGCCAATCGCCCACTTCGGGATCGAAACCGACACCAACCAGGGCGGTGTTCGCAGGGGCGGTCCCCGAGTAGCCCGACCAGGCAACGATCTCTGACCCAGTCCACACCCCGGTGACGAACGAACGCGGGGTCACCGGTGCCTCAGGTATTTCCCGCCACGACCTCAGTCCCAGGTCGCGATACTGGGCGAGGGTCCCGTCGGTGTGCGAGACCAGAATACGGTTGGAACGGAATACGGGTGGTTGCATGGTGCCACGAGGGATCGACCACCAGGTGGAACCGGTGTAGGGATTGAAGGTCTGGATCCCGTGGTCACCGAACACCACCACGCCATGTGCGGTGGACATCATGGACTGGTTGCCCTCATGTTCTGTGGCATAGTTCCAGATCGTCTGACCATCGGGGCCGATCGCCACCACAGATTCCGGCTCCAGCACATGGACGATGTCGTCGTATACGGTCGCCGTGACCGGTTGTTCCAGCTCCATCTGCCAGACCGTCTCCCCGTCACCGACAACCTTGGCTTGGACCCCGCAGTTATCCAGCAACACCACCTGGCCGTTCCTCACGGTCACGGGTGTCGCCCCGGGGCAGGCGTCGATAGTGCTGAGCCGGTCGCCCGTTTCGACATCGAGCGCCACAACACCGTTGGCACCTGGGACATAGGCAATGCCCTCATCAACCACCATCCGTTTGCCAGGAACATCACCGGACCACCCGACCTCGGCCACCCACCGGATCTCCCCGCTCGTGGCATCTACACCGTGTACGGCGATGCCCACATTCACCAGGAGAGTGTCTCCCGCACGGGCGAGATCTCTGGATTGGACTTGAATGGCGGCGTCACGGTGACCGAGTGCCGTCCGCCAGATGACAGTACCTGTGGCCTCGTCGATCTTGATCAACTCATGTGGAGGGGTGCTATCGCCCGATGATCGCTCCAAGAACGCATGTAGTTCACCACTATCGGAAACCACGCTGATAGGACTGAGAGAGTCTGCGAATTCGCTTCGCCAGTTGATGCTCCCCGTGCTGAGGTCGAGCGAGACCAGATAACCAGGTCCTCCTGCGATAACCGCTCCCCCGTCCTTTATGGAGAGGAGATTGGCGGTGGAGTCGTCGGCGGTCAGCGTCGTCCACAATAGGTCACTGCTATCCATGCCGACCGCGAAGACAACGCCATCCTCGTGGTAGACGCCGGCGAGGATCCCGGGTGTAGCCAGCATTCCGTGACCCTTCCCGACCGTCACTGTGCCAGCCCATTCCGACCGTCGCGACCACACCGGGGCGATTCCCCCAAGCGGGGCTGGAACCGTCGTCGTACGCGAAGGAGTGGGGGTCGGCACAGGTGCGAACCCGGTGGTGTCGGCCGATACCGGGGATGTCGTCGTCGGCGCCGGGGTGGTGATATCGGAATCCTCCCTGTCGCTCACGAGACCTACGATCACCACAACGACCAACAGCACGCCCACGAACCCTGCCCCATACGCCAGCGTCGTGGTGTTATCGGCCATACCCATGATTGAAACACGCCGTGGCAAGCTCCGCTGGCAGAAATTAGGACGGACGAAGATCTTCCCTTTTTCGCGTCTTGAGTGTAAGCATCAGGATTCGCCGATCGCCCTGATGGGGTGGGGTACCTCAGTCGGTAACCTGGGGATAACGAGAGAGCACGTCAAGAAAGGCGATATGACAACCTCCGATTCCCAGGAGAAGATCAGCACCCCTTTTGGTGAGCGGTCGATAGCCAGACTCAACTCCGTCGAGGGCACCGAGAACCTCCCCTACTCGATCAAGATCCTTCTCGAATCCGCACTCCGCAACTTCGACGGGGTCCGGGTCACAAGTGACGATGTGGATGCCATAGCCTCATACGACGCCCGGAATGTTGCCCGGACTGAGATTCCCTTCATCTGCGGTCGTGTCGTTCTCCAGGACTTCACGGGGGTTCCCTCGGTTGTTGACCTCGCCGCCATGCGGGAGGCCATCGTCGCCCTTACTGGCGATGAGGGTTCTGCGAGCAAGGTAAACCCCCTCATCCCGGTCGATCTCGTGATCGACCACTCCGTCCAGGTAGACACCTTCGGCAGCGATGCCGCCCTGATGATCAACTCCAATAAGGAGTTCGAGCGGAATCAGGAACGCTACGAATTCCTCAAGTGGGGTCGTTCCGCCTTCGAGAATTTCAGTGTGGTACCACCGGCTACGGGCATCGTCCACCAGGTGAACCTGGAGTACCTGGCGAAGGTCGTTTGGGATGACGGTGAATTCCTCTACCCGGACTCCCTGGTGGGAACCGATAGCCACACGACAATGATCAACGGTCTCGGTGTTCTCGGGTGGGGAGTCGGAGGGATCGAAGCCGAGGCGGCGATGGTGGGCCAGCCTCTCTACATGCTCCTCCCTGAGGTGGTTGGGTTCCGGCTCACCGGTGCATTGCCCGAGGGTGCAACAGCAACCGATCTCGTGCTCCGTGTCACCGAGATGCTCCGTGAACACGGCGTCGTCGGAAAATTTGTGGAATTCCACGGTCCCGGACTCGCCGGGATGCCCTTGGCCAACCGGGCGACCATCGCCAACATGGCACCGGAGTACGGGGCGACCGTTGGTTACTTCCCTGTCGACGAGCAAACCATCCGATATCTCAAGCTCACCGGCCGCGACCCTGATTTGGTGGAGACGATCGAACAGTACTTCAGGCTCCAGGGCCTGTGGCGTGATGATGATCGCCAGATCACCTACTCGTCCGACCTCGAACTCGACATGTCGACCGTCGAGCCATCCCTCGCCGGGCCAAAACGACCACAGGACCGTATCTCGCTCTCGGCCATGAAGACCCAATGGCTCCAGGATCTCGAGAACACTTTCGGTAGGTTCTCCGGCGGGAACGACACCGTAAGCGATTGGACCGCCGAGGGAGGTGCCCTCGCCCCGACTGCCACGGCGGTCCTCGAGGACGCTGGTACCGTCTTGGTGGAGAGTGACGGCGAGGCCTTCCCTCTCCGCGACGGATCGGTCGTCATCGCGGCCATCACGTCCTGCACCAACACCTCCAACCCCGACGTCATGGTTGCCGCGGGCCTGGTCGCCCGCAAGGCCCATCAGCTCGGGTTGACCAGCAAGCCCTGGGTCAAGACGTCCCTTGCGCCGGGATCCAAGGTGGTAACGAGCTATCTCACCGACTCCGGTCTCATGGACGACCTCGAATCCCTGGGTTTCCATGTCGTGGGCTACGGATGCACCACGTGCATCGGGAACTCGGGCCCACTCGACCCGCCCATCTCCGAGGCCATCCATGCCAACGACCTCGTTGCGGCGTCCGTTCTGTCCGGCAACCGAAACTTCGAGGGCCGGATTTCACCCGATGTTCAGGCGAACTATCTGGCATCACCTCCCCTGGTGGTCGCGTATGCACTCGCCGGATCGGTGAACTGGGATCCGATAAATGACCCGGTTGGAGTAAGCAGGGATGGCGCCAAGGTCTATCTGAAAGACCTGTGGCCATCCCAAGGCGAGGTGGCAGCCCTGGTGTCGGAATTCGTCGACGAGAAGAAATTCAAGGAACGATACGCCGACGTCTACACCGGATCAGACGAATGGAGGGCGATCGAGACCACCGAGTCGGCCCTCTTCGATTGGGACGAGGAATCCACCTACGTACAGGAGCCACCCTTCTTCGACGATCTGGGACCCGATCCCACACCGATCGCTCCCATATCTGGGGCACGAGTCCTCGCCATCTTGGGGGATTCCGTCACCACGGACCACATAAGCCCGGCCGGTTCCATCGCCGCCGATTCCCCTGCTGGTCGGTACCTGGTCGAGCACGGGGTGCAACCGGCGATGTTCAACTCCTACGGCTCGCGTCGCGGTAACGACCGGGTGATGACCCGCGGTACCTTCGCCAACATACGGGTACGCAACCACCTTGCCCCGGGCACCGAGGGTGGTTGGACCACGGACTTCACCGATGGCGAGGTCAAGTCGATCTTCGACGCTGCCATGAACTACAAGGAACAGGGCACCCCCCTGGTCGTGATCGCAGGTGCCGATTATGGGATGGGATCTTCTCGTGACTGGGCGGCCAAGGGACCATTCCTGCTCGGCGTGAAGGCCGTGCTTGCGACATCGTATGAACGCATCCACCGATCCAACCTGGTGATGATGGGGATTCTGCCGCTCCAGTTCGAGGAGGGCCAGGGTACGGAGACCCTCGGTCTTGATGGCACCGAGAGGTTTGATATCGCAGCCAACGACGACCTGACTCCGGGCACCGGGGTCGAGGTCGTCGCCACCCGCGAGGATGGCACGAAGATCGAGTTCTCGGCGAAGGCACGAGTAGACACCCTGATCGAAGTGGAGTACCTCCGCAACGGCGGCATCCTGCATTACGTTCTCCGGCAGATGGCCGCGGAGGGGTGAGTACGGTCTCGATGCCCGCGACACGGAGTGGGCGTCTGGCGACAGGTCTTCTCATCGGATTGTTCGTGGCCGTCACCGCGATCCTCGTCCTGGTGTTCGATACCTCGGCGCCGGAGACGGTGACCTTGGAAGAGCGCGCCCCAGCATTCGAGGTGGACCTGCTCGGCGGGGGAACCTTCTCATTGCAGAGGCACCAAGCCAACGACGGACGTCCGCTCGTAGTCAATCTTTGGGCGTCGTGGTGTGTGCCCTGTCGTGAGGAGATCCCCGACCTCTCCGTATTTGCAATGAAGAATCCGGGGATCGCGGTGGTCGGTGTGGCCGTACAGGACCAACTGGAACCCGCCCGGGAACTGATCGATGAGCTCAGGCCTGCCTATCCAACGGCCTTTGACGAGGGTCCGTTCCGTGACGCATACCAAACGTTCGGCCTGCCGGCGACGATCATCATCGATTCCAATGGGATCGTGCAGGAGATTGTCGACGGTCAGGTCAACACCACCACCCTGGTGGACCTCACCCGTGAGATCGAGTGACCACAGCCGATCCCACGGCACCACCGGGATCGAGGAATTGCTCTGCCCACTCGAAGACCGGGATGAGTAGGAAGAAACTCCCCACCAACAGGATGAGGACGATGAGGGCCTTGAGCGACCAGTGAAGTCGCCGCCACATCAGAACTCGCCGAAGATGATCTCGATTGGCTTATCCTCCTCGTCGCGTGGAATCGGAGGCTCGATCTCACTGAGGTGACGAGCGAGGGGGGCATTGGGGCCCTTGACCATCTCGGCCTGGACGATAAGTCGTTGCGCAGCGCTGTACTTGGGATGACACGCCGTGAGGGTGAGCCATCCACCGGCCATTTCATCGGTCACCCACACCCCGGTCGGTGGGACGATAAAGAGTCGGCGCACCGCATAGGTGTGGGTGCCCACCGCCGTTTCCACTAGAATCTCATCCCCGGGTTCCAGCTCCTCGAGATCGTGAAATGGGCGCCCATAAGTGGTGCGATGACCGCTGATAGTGGCATTTCCCGGCTGTCCGGGGAACGAGGTGCTGGGCATGGCGCCGGGTCCCTTCTTGAGCGTCTCGGTATCGACACCGGCAAACAGCACCACATCGAGATCGACCGAAGGAATGGAGATGCGACCGATGGGGCCACCCACATCGTCCGCCCATTCCTCGGGGTAAAGCCTGATCTCCTTCTCGGGCTTGGTGGTGGGGGGTGGCGTCGTAGGCGGCGTGGTAGTAGGCGGTGGCGGTGCCGTCGTTGTTGGAGGAATCGTGGTGGTGGAAGCACTGGTCGACTGTGGCGATGTCGAAGTTTCGGCGACCACGATCGAGGGCTGGGTAGCACTGGTCGCAAGGATCTCATCCAACTCGACGGCGGCCGCTTCCTGGGCGCGGGCAGTCAACACATCGGAATACCACAACTCATAGACGATGAACTGGGCGACGACCACCGCGAACACCACCAGGAGCCACCCGAGTCCCCGGACCACTTTGCGCATCACCAAATTCTACCGGCCAAGTGGTACCCACCACGCGACGACCAGAACTTTCTACCAGACATTTCTAGTTGTGCCGTGCGATTCGCCCGGTTAGATTCCGACCCTCGGGCGGAGTCAGGGGCCGTCCTCCAATCGCCCCACCAACGGTGGGGCGATTGCTTTGTGAGACGAGCACTGCACCTACGTCCTACGGAACCTGGTGGCCGAACCCGCTTTGGAGCTCACGCCCCGTTTGAACCAGCGCACCGGGCGTCGTAGTTCCGATTCGAGGAAACGACCCAGACCAACGGCGAGGAAGACATCGCCGAGCGAGACGACCTGGCCCTGTCCCAACAGCCGCATCGGAATGACATCACCCAGGAAGGAGAGACGGGTGGTCTCGTCGAGCCGGACATGTTTGAAGCTCTCCTCGAAGGAACTACTGGCGATACCACCGGCCGCGACGTTGGCTGCCTCGGTGAGCACGGGCATACCGCCGTTCAGGGCGATGACCGAGAAATTCAAGAGGACGCCGATCCCCGCCAGCCACATACCGCTCCTCTCTCTGTTGAGGATGACGAGTACCAGGAGCGGTACGAAGGAGAGCAGGACCAAGCCAATACCCACCCCCCGCCAGCGGTTCTCGGTTGGGACGAAGGCCGTGGCGAGCTGCAGGAGGAATCCCAGCGGAAGCAACCACCAAAGACGGAGTCTGATATCCGCCAGATTGGCGAGTCTTCCCCCTCGAACAAGAGCCACGACCGTGGCCACTAGAAGGACGATCACGATCCAAAGCATGCCTACCACCACGGTAGGCAATCGCGATCAGCAACGGGGCGTCGTCCCTAAGTCCGATTTCCCGTTCCACCCTCCATTACCGTCAGATCCATGAATACCGACAACACCATCGTCTACGAGGCGGTCGATAACCGGGCGACCATCACCATCAACGACCCGGAGCGCCGCAATCCCATGTCGACCGTCACCATGAGGCGGTTGCTTGAGGCCACCGATACCGCCATCGTCGACGACGATGTCCGCGTCATCGTATATACCGGGACAGGCGAGCAGGCCTTCTCCGCGGGTGGGGACCTCGCTTCGGGCTTTGTCGACGACGAAGACGACGGAGATCGTCACGAGGAACGTGGTGCCCTTGCCGATCTCTTCCGGCTGATGAGGTCCGGAGGCAAACCGACCATCGCACGGGTCAACGGCCACGCTCTCGCCGGGGGCTTCGGATTGGCGGTCGCCTGCGACATCGTCGTCTGCGTCGACGATGCCAAGCTGGGCACTCCTGAGATCAACGTCGGGCTCTGGCCGATGATGATCTCAGCCATACTGCAAAGGGTCTCACCCCACCGCAAGGTCCTTGAGATGATGATGACCGGTACCTTGATCACTCCTGATGAGGCACTCGAGATGGGGGCTATCTCACGGGTGGTTGGCAGAGACGATCTGGACGACGCTGTCGACGAGTACGTGAACGAGCTCACGGCCAAGAGCCCCATCGTCCTCGCCATGGGTCGGCGCCTCTTCTACGAGGTCGAGGATCTCGCCCTCGACCGCGCCCTGGATCGGCTTCAGGATGGTCTCACCGAGGTTGCGGCTACCGACGATGCCCGGGAAGGTGTCTCGGCGTTCCTCGAGAAACGAGCGCCTAGATGGAAGGGCTCTTGAGCGCGGCGATCACCTCACCGATACGACCATCGGGAATCGCGGATTCGGAGCCGAGGGTATAGATACCGAGTCTGTCGACCAGACCTCGATAACGATTTGCAATGGCATCGCCCAAATCGTCGAGCGGGGCGACCACTCCCACCTGTGACACCACGTCGTCGGTTATGAGCCCGGCCATCTCCTCCCATTGCCCTTTCCTGCTCATGGTGTTGAGCTGCTCTCCGAAATCCCAGCCGGACGCCTCCAGCACCGGACGATACGACGGTGTCGACGCGTAGAACGCGATCTGTTGTTTGACGGCGACCATCTGCTTCTCCAGTTCGTGCTGCTTCTCACCTGTAACGACGAACACGGCGCTGGCCTTGGTGAGAGCGCCCGGGTTCCGCCCTGTGTCTAGGGCACCCGATTCGATACCGGGTATGACCACCGACTCGAGGTACGGGACGGTATGGAACGGATGTATGTGGAAACCATCTGCCACCTCACCAGCCAGACGGGACAAGACCGGACCCACCCCGGCGATGAAAATCGGGATCTCATGTCCAATGGGTCCCGGGTCGAAGAACGGCGTCATCAGGCTGAGCCGGTAAAACTCCCCGTTATATCGCAGCGGGCTCCCGTTCTCCCATGTCTCCCAAATGGCGCGCACCGCACCGATGTAATCACGGAGATGGTCCGTGGGACGTTCCCAGTCCATTCCGAACCTACGGGTGATGTGTGGCTTGACCTGGGTCCCCAGACCCAGGATGAACCGTCCCCCGCTGAGACGGGCCAGATCCCACGATGTCATGGCTGTCACCATCGGCGAACGGGCGAATGCCACGGCGATGGCGGTACCCAGGTCGAGATCGGTGCTGGCACCGGCGGCGAGGACAAGCGGCAGAAAGGGATCATGGCGCGTCTCTGAGGTGAAGAACCCGTCGAAACCGCGTGAAGCAGCCTCGGTGGCCCCGAGTACGGCGTTCTCGGGTGGGTCCGGCGGAAAATAGGCGTCGATCTTCATATCATCACGATAGAGAGATACTCTTGGCGCCACGATGAGAACACTCACCAAGATCGTTGGGACAGTCGCCGCGGTAGCCGCCCTGGTCTGGTCGGCCCGGGATCGCTTCATCCAGGTACCAACCTCGGATCGTGCAGAGACGCCAGCCTTTCGCTCAGATGGTCCCCCCACCCCGGTGACCGATATCACGGGCATCGGACCCGCATACGCCGAGCGTCTTGCCTCGATGGGCATCAGCGATGTCCGGGCACTGGCGGTGGCAGACGCCGAGATGATCGCCACGCAGATCGAGGTGACCGCCGAACGCGCCCGGCTCTGGATCGATCGGGCCGGCGAGCTTACATGACCGAGGGGAGCCTTTATCTCCACGATCCCGATGATCTCGCATCCCTGTTTCCCGACGAGCCGGCCTACCGCTCAGATCAGGTCAGGGAATGGCTCTACCGGACACCGGTTCTGAGTACCGAGGACATGACCAACCTGCCCGGAACCCTCCGCCACCGGTTCGAGGATGGGTTGTGGCCGTTCGAGGTGATCCGGGAGCAATCGGGCGACGGTGGCAGAACGAAGAAGTGGCTCTTCCGCACCCCCGACGGCGCCGACATCGAGACCGTGCTCATGGGTTATCCCCGACGTGCCACGGTGTGCATCTCGTCTCAGGCAGGGTGCGCCCTTGGTTGTACCTTCTGCGCCACGGGGCAATTCGGCTTCGAGCGTCATCTGGAGCCGGGCGAGATCACCGCTCAGATTGGATATGCGAAGGCGTATCTCCGAATGGTGGGGATGCCTAACACCCCGGAGCGTCTCACCAATGTCGTGTTCATGGGAATGGGTGAGCCTCTTGCGAACTATCGGAGGGTACGCGAGGCGATACGTCGGATGACTGGCGAGTTCGCCATGTCGGCCCGGTCGTTGACCGTCTCCACGGTTGGGATGGTCCCTGGCATCCGTCGTCTCGCCGAGGAGCCCTGGAGGGTGAATCTGGCGGTGAGTCTTCACGCCGCCGACGACGAGACCCGCAGTCGGATTGTCCCCATCAACCGGCGTTACCCCCTCGCCGATCTGACAGAGGCAGTGCGTTATCACGCCGATACCACCCGCCGCAGACCTTCGATCGAGTGGACCATGATGGACGGTGTCAACGACACCGACGAGCAGGCCCGACTCCTTGCCGAGATTGCCCACCGGATGGTGGCGCATGTCAACCTGATCCCCCTCAATCCCACTCCCTTCACCGAGGAGCGCACCTCCCCCAGGATCGAGGAATTCCGTCACCTCCTCGAGGGCCACGGGGTCAATGTCACCGTCCGTGACACCCGGGGACGCGACATCGACGCCGCCTGCGGACAGCTGCGGGTGGTGAGCGCAACCACCTGACCCTGTAGTTGAGGTTATGCTAACTCTCAACTAGTGGTTTAGGGATTTCCGTCCTCGACTGGACATCTCCGAACAAGTGTGTAACGTGTCTCTCGGTACCTCGGGCGGATTCAGGGGCCGAGGAAGGCTATACCCATGAAATCGTCCGAACGCTTACGCCCACGGCGTGGCGCTCATCTTCGTACCACCAAACGTGGTCATTTGAAACGCGCCCTGGTCGTAGGGTGCACCCTCACTCTCGCCATGTCGATGGGCTCATTCGGCTACACCGTCAAGCCGGGAGACACCCTGTCCGAGATAGCTCGGGAGTTGGGAATGAGCTTGGAACAACTCGCTGCGATGAACGGGATCGAAAACCCCGACTACATCGTCGACGGCACCGAGCTCAACACCGACGGATCAGAGTCAGGTGAT
>WHTL01000086.1 GCA_009377735.1 Acidimicrobiia bacterium | reverse complement strand
CCCTGCCCGTATTGGATGGGGTTGATCTGACGCTGCTGCCACTCCTTGGTGAATTCGCTGAGGATCCCGCCGTGGTAGTAGGCGTCACGATAGGGATCGGTGAAACCCTCCCAGGCAATGAAGGCGGCCAGATGCTCCGGCTGGCGGGAGGCAGCAGCCCAGGCCATCACCGCGTAGTAGGAGATCCCCATGATCCCCACCCGTCCGCTGCTCCATGGCTGCACACCGGCCCACTCGACCGACTCGGCCATGTCCTCGTACTCAACCGGATTGCGGGGCCAGAGGACACCCGGCGACCACCCGGCACCCCGAGAGTCGACCCGCACCACAACATAACCATCGGGGACCCACCGCTCAGGGTCAGCAACCTCCCAGGCCTGAAACCGGCCCGAAGAACCCTCCAGCACCGAAGGATCCTTCGCCAAGAGCTTGTCCCATTGCATCTGATAGATGGGCCCGTTGAACGCCAGACCCTTGGCATACACCCCATGGGAGAGAATTACCGGATAGTGACCGTCCTCGATAGGCCGGAACACATCGGCCCGGAGGACCGTACCGTCGCTCATCGGCACCGGAACCTGATAGTCGATGTACATTCCCTCGGCCTCGTCGGTGAAAGAGAGGCTGTCTCCTTGATTACTCAACTATCCATCCTCCCTGCCGGACGTCCGCCGCTCTCGATGACATTGTGCATGATACATGGGGCATCACCCTCCCGTCACCGACGCGACGTCACCGCTTGAGCAAGGGGAGCACGGAGCCCCTGAAGAGCTCGAGCTGTTTGCGGTGGTCGGACATGGGGTTGATCACCACCATTTGGGCGCCCCCCTCGAACAGGGCGGCGATACGCTCGGCGCAGTGCTCCGGCGGGCCCCACACGGCACAGCGCCGGCCCAGCTCGACGTTCCCGTAGACGTGATCGAAGAACGACATGACCCGAGACTCTTGATCCGCGCCGTCGTCGATGGCCAGATAGACCCGCTTCGAGATCTCGAATTCGGTGTCTACCCTCTCCACCTCGTCGAGGAACTCCGAAAGCAGCCGGGACTGCTCGACGAACTCGTCATACGACGACGACCCGGCACCCATCCAGCCCGATCCCATGCGGGCCGCCCTCCGCAACCCCCTCGGTGCCCGAGCACCGAACCAGAGGGGAGGATGGGGACGTTGCACCGGCTTGGGCTCCATTGCCAGGTCCTCGAAGTCCCAGAATCGTCCCTGGAAGGTGGCGGTTCCGGGCGCCCACAGCTTGCGAGCCACCGTCAGGCCCTCCTCGAAGCGTTCGGTCCAATGATCGGGCGAAAGCCCGAACAGATGCCCCCGCTTGGGGTGGCCGCTCCCGACGCCGACGATGAGTCTCCCGGCGCAGAGCTGGTCGAGACTCGCCAGGTCGGTGGCGAGCTGCACCGGGTTCCTGAAAGCACTGCACAACACCGAGGTGCCCAGACGAGCCAATGTCGTCATCGATGCGACGTAGGAGAGGAGTGTCAGCGGTTCCAGGGACCACGCCGCCCGCCCCGACCGGACACCCGATTCCACGACCCAGAGGCTGTCGAGCCCGGCGTCGTCAGCCTCCCGTACACAAGCTCCGATTGCCTCGAGATCTATGGCCCCATCAGGGAAGATCTGGGGGATGGCCAAGCCGAATCGCATCTCAGCCGAGCTCCTCGCCGATCCAATCGGCTACTACCGGCCCCACGAGATACGGATAGTCGCTCCCGCCGTGGTTGCCGTTGGCGATGTTGACAAACGTTCCTCGCGGTGATTCCCGCGCTTGCTGTTCGGTCTGCTCCCAAGGGATGAGACGATCCAACTCGCCGGTGATGAACAGGGCCGGTTGGGCCAGGTTCTGGAGCACACCGGTCAGGTCCAACAGTGTCAGGCGTCGGATTGCGTCCTCTTCGTTCGTCGAGTGGGTCCTGGCGATGAACGCCTGCTTGGTCAGCTCGGGCAGACCATCCCATGCATCCACGATCCGATAGGGGCCGCTGATCCCGACCAGGGCCTTTACCCGTGGTTCGAAGGCGCAAGCCCGAGGCGCGTAGTACCCGCCCATGCTGGTCCCGACGGCCCCGATCCTGGTGTGATCGAAGCCACCTCGGTCGATGAGCGCATCAAGGACCACGCCGAGTGCGGCCTCGTAGTCGTGCCGGATTGGAAGATCGTATTCCGACTCGCCTTGACCCGGCCCATCGAGGGAGAACGTTGCCATTCCCCTGGCAGCCATGGCCGACTCATTCCGAAAGAACTCCTCCTTCGTCGAATCGAGGCCGGGAATGAGGATCACCAGGGGTGGCGAGTCCACTCCTCTCGGAATGCGCAGGTTCCCCACCACACTGGCTCCATCGAAAGGAATCTCCACCCGTTCCAGACCGGTGCCGAGCAGTTCGTTGGCCCGGTAGTTGGCAGCCACCGCCTTGTCGTGTACCGGTCGACTGAGCGCCGTGTCGAGAACCCAGACGAACTGGGCGAAATGATAGGCGGTGGCAGCACGCAGCCATGCCTCCCCCGCGGAGACCGTCCTTCCCTTCTCCTCTGCCTCCTGCCCCAACCCAGCGTGGACGTCGCCCAGTGCTTCCCAAACACCCAGCCAGTCCTCCCACCGGTCAATCGATTGCACCGTTCGGTGGAAGTCGTTCATATCGACACCGGCCCGTACGAATCGCGGACCCCAATGGTCGACCGCAGCCTCCACGTTTCGGTCGTTCATATTGACACTCCTTCCTCCGGTCAGTGTGTCCAACCCCGGGTGACGCAGGCATTATATACTTTGTGCAAACTATAACTTGCACTATCTCTGGACTGTGCTTTAATCTGGTCTATCGTTCAAGGGGCCTTGGGAAGACCCACAGAACGGGAGGAGACGTTGATGGCCCATTTGGACAGGATATCTGGGACTCGTCGGCTACTGATGGCGATGGTGCTGTGTTTAGCCGTCCTCGCCGGCTGTACCGGAACCGAAGACGAGGGTGCCACGACGACGACCCCTGCTGGTGACGGCACCGCCGCTCCTGCGGGCGACGGCGACGAGGGAGACGACGCGGCCGGTGAGCCCATCGGGCCGCTCACCCTGTCGTTCTACGCCGCCGACTTCGGGCCGGAGTTCGGGGCCACCTCACGCATCTTGGCTGAGGACTTCGAGCAGCTCGGTCTGACCATCGAGCTCGAGCCCATCCAGTTCACGACCTTCGTCGACACCATCTCGGCGGGCGGCCAGCTCGAGGACATCGCCCTCGGGTCGGTGGGTGGTGACCCGCCTAACCTCGATCCCAACTTCTGGCTTGTCGATCTCAGCGCCTGCGACGGAGGCAACAACGGCTCCAAGTGGTGCGACGAGGAGTTCGACGAGATGGTCCGTGTTCAGGCGTCGGAACTGGATGAGGAGACGCGTCGGGAACTCGTCTTCGAGCTCCAGGAATACCACCACGCCGAGCTCCCCTGGTGGCTGATCTCCACCGACATCAACTCCTCGATCTACAACAGCGAGCGCTGGACCAACATCCAGAATCCCGAGCCGACCTCGGCCGGGGAGTCGTCCATCGACCCATGGTTCACCATGGAGCCCACCGGCGACGACCGCATCCTCGACTGGGCCCACTTCGAAGAGGTCACCTCGTACAACATTTTGGTCGAGTCGGCCGCCAACGGGTGGATGCGACGCATCTACGACACCCTCCTGCGCGACGACAACGGCGAGATCATCCCCTGGGCCGCCGAGAGCTGGGAGGCCGTCGACGACACCACCTTCGAGCTGACACTGCGCGACGGCATGACCTTCCACGATGGCGAGCCCGTCACCGTCGACGACGCCGTGTTCAGCTACAACTACCTGGCCGAGCAGGCCCCCCCTCAGATGGCGGTTGGGCTGCGCAACGTCGAGAGCGCCGAGGCGGTAGACGACTCGACGATGCGGATCACCATGGCCCAGAGCGACGCCAGCTTCCCACGGACGTCGCTCGCTTTCATCCCCATCCTCCCTCAGCACGTCTGGGAGGGGCGCGAGAACCCCTACGACTGGCAGCCGGCCGCCGAGGACATGGTGATCGCCAGCGGACCGTGGATTCTCGACAGCTGGGCGCGCAACCAAGAGCACATCTTCTCCATCCACGAGGACCATTGGATGGCCCCCGACTACGACGGTGTCAGGGTACAGGCCCTCGGCCAGGCCGACGCCATCGCCGCGGCGATGACCAGCGGCGAAGCGGATATCGCTACCGCCGTCCTCCCGGCTGCGGAGCAGGATCGGCTCGCCGAGCAGGAGGACTTCCTCGCGACCGAGACATCGACCAATCACGGAGGGATCATGGTGTGGGTGAACAACGAGGAGGAGCCCTTCACCGACTACGCCTTCCGCCACGCCCTCCGGCTGGCGACCAACAAGGACCGCATCGTCGCCGAGGGTTGGATCGGGTTCGCCGAGAGAGCCGAGGAGGGACCGATACCACCGATAATGGAGTTGTGGCACAACCCCGACCTCGAGCCCATCGAGTACGACATCGAAGCCGCCCGCCAGGTGCTGGAGGAAGCCGGATATACCTGGAACGATCAGGGGGAGCTGCTCTCCCCGTCAGGCGGCTGACGTCGGTCCCGTGGTCGGTCGCGGGTGCCCGTTATCTGTGACCACTCAAGGCGGGCGGAAGACCAGAGGTCGACTGGGTGAGAAAGGTGGATGGTGAGAGCGTACGTCGCCCGGAGACTTCTCCAGGGACTGCTCGTCGTCTTGGTGGTCGTCAGTCTGATGTTCGTGCTTTTCCGGGTGATGCCCGCCGACCCGACGGCGATGCTCGTCTATCGTGGCATGCCGGATGAGGCAGCCCAGCGGCTGCTCGAGCAGTGGGGACTCACTGGTTCGCTCTTCGAGCAATATGTCCGCTACCTCGGGAACCTCCTGCAACTCGACTTCGGCACCTCGTTCTTCTACAACCAGCCCGTGTTCGACGTGCTCGGTCCCCGGGTCCTCAACACTCTCGTCATCGCCATCCCGGGCACACTGTTGGGTGCGACTATCGGGGCGATCGTCGGAATGGTGATCGGCTGGCGACGTGGGAGCGCCACAGAGCGGAGCGGCATCGTGGCGGCGACCTTCATTCGCGGCACGCCAAGCTTCGTCCTCGGCATCCTGCTTCTCATGATCTTCTCCTCGTGGCTGGGCTGGTTCCCGGCCTCGGGCATGGCAAGCGTCGGCGAGGGGTCGGCCGACCTGGACCGCTTCCTTAGCCTCGACTTCCTCCACCATCTCGCCCTTCCCCTCCTGGCGATGACGATCTTCTTCATCCCCGAGAACCTCCTCCTCATGCGGACCGCAGTCGTCGAGCAGCGCTCCGAGGACTACATAGAACTCGTCGCCGCCAAGGGTGTCAGGGAGCGACGGGTGCGGTGGCATGCCGCCCGCAACTCGTTGCTGCCTTCGGTGACATGGCTGTTCGCCGAGCTCGCCGAGACCGTTGCCGGCATCATCATCATCGAGATCGTGTTTAGCTGGCCGGGGGTGGGTCGAGAACTCGTGCTGGCCGTCTCCCGCCTCGACTTCCCGGTGGCACAGGCGGCATTCTTCCTGTCGGCTTTGATGATCGTAATCGCCAATCTCCTCGCCGACCTGTCCTATGGGTATCTCGATCCCCGCGTCGTGCTGGAGTAGGGGGCCGCGAGCGATCATGAGCACCGTCAAACGCCAACCCACCGGGACCGATCGGGCCACATCCACCCGTGTCGAGTCGGTCTTGGAGCGGCGACGATCCGGTCGTTGGCGCTCGGCGCTGGCGTCGGCGGTGAACACACCGCGAGAGCTGGCCCGGGACCGCTTTGCCTTGGCCGGCATGATCGTTCTGGTCTTGTTCGCCATCGTCGCCGTCATCGGCCCCTATATCGCCCCCTACGGCCCCTTTGAGGCGACATTCGCCGCCGACGGCTCGCTCTTTCGCCTCGAGTCGCCGACGGCGACCAACCTGCTCGGCACCAACTACTCCGGATACGACGTCCTCTCCCAGCTGCTGGTAGGCGCCCGGATCGCGCTCCTGGTCGGCCTCACCGCGGCTATCGCCGTCGGTGGGATCAGCACGATCCTCGGTATCGTCGCCGGCTACTTCGGTGGGAGGACAGACAACGCCATCATGCGTCTGACCGACCTGGCGCTGAGCATTCCGACACTGCCGGTCGCCATCGTGTTCGTGGGGCTGGCCGGACCAAGCTTACGGAACATCTTGATAATCATCATCGCCCTCTACTGGCGCAACGGAGCCCGCATCATCCGCTCCGCGGCCCTAACTGCGAAGGAACAGGTGTACGTAAGTGCGTCGCGGGCCGCAGGCGCCTCGCCTCTCTACATCATGTTCGTCCACATCCTCCCTACCGTGTTGCCGGTGGCGTTCTTGTGGATGACCATGTCCGTGGCCTTCGCAATCCTGGCCGAGGCGAGCCTCAGCTTCATCGGTCTGGGCGATCCACGGGTGGTGAGCTGGGGTCAGATGCTCAACCTGGCATTCTCGACGGGGACGATCCGTACCGCCTGGTGGTGGGTCATACCGCCCTCTCTCGCACTCGTCGTGGTGATCACGTCGATCTACTTCGTGGGGCGAGCCTACGAGGAGCGGACCAATCCCCGTCTGCGGAAGAGATCGGGCTGATGACCGCGCCGCAACCCGTTTCCGAGCCCATGCTCGGCACCGACACACCGCCGGTACGGCTGGAGGTAAGCGATCTCCGCGTCCACTACCCAACCGGGCGCGGCTTCGTACGCGCCGTCGACGGCATCTCGTTCTCGGTCGACCCCGGCGAGTACCTCGGGTTGGTGGGCGAGTCGGGATGCGGCAAGAGCACGGTGGTGAAGGCGATTCTCCAACTGCTGCCGACCGACACCCGCGTCGAGGGTCAGATACTGGTCGACGGGGAGGATCTGCTCTCGGCCTCGGCGGACCGCGTCCGAGCCTTGCGATGGACCAAGCTGGCGCTCATCGCCCAGAGTGCCATGAACGCACTCGACCCCGTCTATCGCATCGGCGAACAGATCGCCGAGTCCATCCACGCCCACATCGACGTGTCGAATGAGGCGGCGCGGGAGCGGGCCCGAGAGCTTTTCGCCCTGGTGGGGATCGCCCCCGAACGGCTGGACGACTATCCCCACCAGTTCAGCGGCGGCATGCGTCAGCGCGCCGTCATCGCTATGGCGCTGAGCCTAAACGCGGGTCTGCTCCTAGCCGACGAGCCGACCACGGCGCTCGACCCGATTATGCAGGACCAGGTGCTCGGGCGCCTGCACCGTATTCACGAAGCCTTGCAGCGCTCCATGATCCTGGTGACGCACGACATGGCGGTGGTCGCGGAGACGTGTGAGTCGATCGCCGTGATGTATGCCGGCAAGATCATGGAGACCGGCCCTACGAGGCAACTGCTGGCCGCGCCATGCCATCCCTACACCATGGGCCTGAGGAACGCCTTTCCCACCATGAAGGAGGACGCCCCAGAGTTGATCTCGATTCCGGGCACCCTCCCCGATCTCGTCGACCCGCCCCCCGGCTGTCGTTTCGCCAGCCGATGCCCGTTCATGACTGCCAAATGCGAGCAGATCGAGCCTGAGCTCGTCGAGGTGAGCCCCGGACATTCCGTCGCGTGTCACTACGCCGACCGCGCCGGCGAGTTGCGCGAGCAGGCGGCGCGCCGCGAGGTGTGGGTGCAGGTGGAGACCCGTTGGGAGTCCGAGGGGGTCTCCGCATGAGGCCGGACCCCGGAACCGATGGAGCCCAGACCGTCGACGACTCGGAACGGGTAGTGATCGAGGCAAAGGGGCTGCAGACGCACTTCCCCGTCAAGACCGGGGTGATCGCATCGCTCCTGGGCGCGAAGCCGCAAGTCGTCAGAGCCCTCGACGGAGTCGATCTCGCCGTCCACGAACGAGAGGTCGTTGGTCTTGTCGGAGAGAGCGGCTGCGGCAAGTCGACGCTCGGCATGACACTCGTCAGGCTATACGAGCCGACCGATGGGTTGATCTCGTTCCTCGGTGAGGATGTGACCCGGGCCAAGGGAGGCGAACTGAAGACGTACCGCCGACGAGTCCAGGTCATCTTCCAAGATCCGTATGGGTCGCTGAACCCACGGCTGACCGTGGGCGAAATCGTGGCGGAGCCGTTGCGGATTCACCGGCAGGGCAACGCCCACGAGCGCGCCGAGGGGGTGGCGGCGGCTCTAGGCCGGGTTCGGATTCCGGCCGCGGAGTACGTGGACCGGTATCCTCACGAGCTCTCGGGCGGACAACGTCAGCGGGTGGCGATCGCACGAGCCATCGTGGTGCAACCCGACTTCATCGTGGCCGATGAGCCGGTGTCGATGCTCGACGTGTCGGTGCGAGCTGGAGTCCTCGACCTCCTCGAGGAGTTCTCCGACGAGCTCGGCTTGGCCGTGCTGTACGTGTCGCACGACGTCGCCACCGTCCGTTACATCTGCGATCGGGTCGCCGTCATGTACCTCGGCGTCTTCGTGGAATGGGGTGACACCTCCAGCGTGACGGCGCAGCCCGCCCATCCCTACACGCAGAAGCTGATGGCCGCCGTCCCCGATGCCGACCCGGCATCGAGGCGCCAGCGCGTCGAGCTGTCGGGTGACGTTCCATCCCCTATCGATATCCCCTCGGGCTGCAGGTTCCGAACCCGCTGTCCCCACGCCATGGACATCTGCGCCGAGCAAACCCCCGAGTGGCGGGAGATCAACCCCGGTCAATACGTCGCCTGCCACCTCTACTAACGCATGCATCGCACCATCACCCACCCGTCTTTGGGCCCGTCACGGGCAAGGAGATGAGCCATGGTCAATGAGACTTTACCCCTCTATCCGCGTTTCTCGAACGAGGAGCACGACCGACGAAACCGCCTGGTCGGTGCCCTCGTCGAGGCGGAGGGTCTCGACGGCTTGGTCATCTTCGGTTGGTCCGCACAGAACAGGTCGGCCCAGGCCGACGTCTACTATCTCTCCGGGTATCTGGGAATGCGTGACAACTACGTGCTCTTCCCTCTGGACGGGGACCCTGTCTTCTTCGTCCAGAGTTACAACCACGTGCCCAATGCGTCCGTGGTGTCGGTACTCGACGATGTGCGATGGGGTGGGGTCGACAACGGTGAGACCGTCGGCAAGGAGTTGGTGCGCCGGGGTTTGAGGAGGATCGGTGTCGTCGGATGGATGCCCACCAGCAGCATGCCTCGATGGCGGCCGCCGCGGCCAGGGTTGAGTTCCGCGACGTCACATCCGCGTATCGCCGGATCCGTCTGACCAAGAGCGCCGAGGAGCTCACCTGGCTCAAGAAGGGGGCGGCGTTCACCGATGCCGCCCTCCAGGGTCTCGCCGACGGATTGGTTCCCGGGGTTCGCGAGTACGAGCTCGCCAAGCCGATCGAGATGGGCTATCTCAAAGGCGGCGGGATGACGGGGATGTACTACCTGGCATCGACTCCCATGAGGAACCCAGATCGTTCCGTGCCCGCACAGGTGCTGTCGACGAGGGTCATCGAGGTGGGGGATGTCGTCTCTTGTGAGATCAGCATCGCCTACGCCGGGTATGCCGGTCAAGGGCTCCGCACTTACACGGTCCAAGCCGAGCCGACTCCTCTGATCGCCGAGCTGCACGCCGTGGCCGAGGAGGTCTTCCACAAGGTTTCTGCGGTGATGCGACCGGGGGCGACGATGGAAGACATCTGGGCGGCCGCCGACATGATCGCTGACCGAGGTTTCACCATCAGAGATGGGCTCGCCCATGGGTACGGCATCGGCCTGCTTCCCCCGGCGGTGAGGACACGTGACACCACCCACTCACTCGATGACGACTGGGTATTCGAGGAGAATCAAACGCTGGTCATCCAACCGAACGTCATCACCCTCGATGAGACCACCGGTGTCCAGATCGGCGACCTCTGCGTTGTGACACCGGACGGTGCCTGCTCACTCCACAGTTTCCCATTCGAACTGATCCGGACGGGCAACCCTGAGATCCCCAATTCAGGAGGAGTACGCCCATGATGTCCGGCGCCCGCAGATCGCTGATGGGTGATCGCCCTGTGTTTGACTGTCCTCGCCGCCTGTACCGGAATGGTAGAAGAGGGTGCCACGGCTACCATCCCGCCGGGAACGCCGCAGTGACCATCTCCGGGGAGGGGACTGCCGCGCCCACCGGGGAAGGGACCGCCGCTCCCGACGGTGCTGGGGAGGGGCCGGCCCGATCTGACCGGCTAGGAGTTGGAGCTGGTGTCATCCGATCCTCCCCAGACCGCGATCGATGTTGTGAAGGGAGTCGGCTCCACTGCCGGTCACCACCACCAGTTGACCGGTCTGCACGCCCGCCCGCTGGTCAGGGGTGATCACATTGGGTTGCACGACTAGGGCCATCCCCTGCTCGAGATGCAGGTCCGGCACGGGCAGGTTGGGCCGGCTTGAGGAGCCGAGCACAGGGGGGAGATAGCCTCCCCCATATCCATGAACGAGGTCGTCGTAGGTGGTGAAACCCCGCTCCTCGATCACCGCGGAGGCATTCACCAGGTCACGGGCGTGGACCCCCGGGCGGATGACCGACAGGATGGCGTCATAGGCGTCATCGGCTACGTCGTGGAGCTCCACGAACAAGGGGGTTGGGTCGGCGCCGATGATAAAGGTCCGCAGAATCTGACCTGCATAGCCCCAGTAGGCAGCACTGATCTCACAGAAGAGGATATCCCCTACCTCAATGCGACGTGTCGACTGGAACTGTGCCGGTACACAAGTATCTGGTGAGGCCATGGGCGTGGTTGCGAAGTAGTGGATGTGATTGGTGGCGCCCTCGGCGAGATATGAGCCCTCGACGATGGCGGCCAGCTCGCGCTCGGTCATACCGGGCTCGAGCTGGTCGATGATGGCGGCGACGGAGAGATCCGAGAATCGGGCTGCCTCCCGGAGACGTTCGATCTCCTCGTCCGACTTAACCAGCCGCAGCCGCGTGTACTGCGCGTCGAGATATACCAACTCGCCGACGGATTCGGAGAGGAGTTGGTGGTCGCGGGCTCGGAGCGGTCCTATCACCCCAATCCCCTGATCCGCGGCAGCGGGCAGAAGTTGAGCGACTCGACTCATGGTCGAGGGCCCAGCCCAGTCGACTTCCACCCCCCGGGCGACGCGGCGGGCATTCGGCAGGTGGTTGTAGTGCTGGATGAGGAGATGGTCATCACCATTGGGGGTAATGACCAACGCCGCCTCGCGGGTAACCGGCCATTCAGAGAGCCACGGCACCGCCGACCCCGAGCGGTCTGAGCCGTAAACCAGAAGGTGTCCGACACCGGCTTCCTCCATCAGGTCGTGGACGGCCCGACGCCGTCGCGCCAGCTCCTGATCGGAAAACCGGGGAAAGGGGTGATCCGCAACGGGTCTGTTGTCTGCGTCGTTCATCTTGGAACAATAGACCTGACCTGATGTGGCCGACTTATCGTTGCTAGATCATGCATCGACCCGATGGGCCGTACCATTACCTTCTCACCCCGTGATTGTTTCTCCAATCGTTTGTGGGTAGATTCCTGATCGCAACCGGTAACCCCGCCGGGGTGATGGGAGGGGTCCGAGGCCCTTATCGCTGACCGCGTAAGACGTGGTCGAGGTGACTATCGAAGGAATAGGAGCCCTGAGCCGTCCAGTCATAAGACGATGCCCACCGAGGAGCCGTAATGGAACTCTTCCATCTCGAGACCGAGCAGGAATTCCGAGCAGCCACCCATGTCGAGAAGATCCTTGGCAGATACGACCAAGGCGACGTCACGGTGGCATGCTGGGAACCAGGTCAGGTAAGTCCCGATCATGCCCATCCCGAGGCAGTGGAGATCTATTTCTGCTTCAAGGGGGGTGGTGTCATGCGCACCGATGAGGACGAAGCTGCGATAGGACCTGGAGGGTTCGTGGTACATCCTCGCGGGGAGTTCCACGAGTACACCAATGGGGAGGATCGCACCCTGCTATTCCGGGTCCGCTACGGATCCGATGTACGAACGATCCAGCGTAACCGCGTAGAGCACTAGACACCCGGCCCTGCCAACCTGACGCCACCGCAACACACCACCTCTGACACTGGGGGGACAGGTGTGAATGAGACTCTTCCCGTCATCAGTCGGACAATGCAATCTATAATGTGCAAGAGAATGGCTTCCCGGGCATTCGGTGGAGCCGACCAATTTGAGAGGGCGCGCCCGGAAGGTCGCCACATAAATGGAGTCCAAGATGGGAACTCGAAGCAAACTCCTGATCCTCATGGCGGTTCTGACCCTGTTGGTCACCGCATGTGGCGACGATGGCGAATCCACAGATACCACCGGCGGTGACACCGAGACCACGTCAGCGGACACCGAGGCCGAGACCACCGAGGCAACAGAGACCACAATGGCGGAGTCCGAGGAGACAGAACCCACCGAGACCACGACTGCTGAGGCGGCGACCGAGCCTGCCGCCGAGCTGGAGTGCGATGTCGTCCAGGTGATCGTCCCCTACTCGCCCGGTGGTGGTTCCGACCAGCAGGTCCGACGTTTGCAAACCGCCTTGGAGGATGCTCTTGGGGTTCGGCTCCAGATCACCTATCAGGAGGGTGGCGATGGGTCGGTGGGGTGGAACGCCCTGGCCCAGGCGGCCCCCGATGGTTGCACCATCTCGAACGTTGTCGCTCCCAACATCATGAACCTGTCGCTCACGGCCAGCGAGGACATCGGCTTTACCGCCGAGGACTTCGAGTACCTCGGTTGGACCGAATACTCCCCGAACATCATCCAACCTCTCTATCAGAGACATCTCATCGAGGTGGTCGGTGTGGAGCGGGTCATGATCGGCACCGACTACCCCTTCGACAT
>WHTL01000195.1 GCA_009377735.1 Acidimicrobiia bacterium | reverse complement strand
GGGACAACCCTCGACGAATCCACTGGCGGGCAACGGCCCGGACCGGTGCACTCCAGACCAAGATCGCAGAGCCCACCTCCACACCCACAACGGCTATCTTTCTCGACACGTTGGCCGATCCCTCGGAGGGCACTCATCCCGCCCGTCTCGAGCTGGCCGTGGTAGCTGCCGCATCGCTCGCCACCGATCTCCTCGACCAGAACCAGCAGGTGGGGTTGTATGCCCTCGGGTCCTCACGTTCCGACGCTCATCCCTATGAGGTGCCGCCCGGGCGGCGTCACGGGCAAAGGGCCCGGCTGCTCGAGCATCTCGCCTCGGTGGAGCCAACCTATCACGCCGCCGTCGAGAGGCTCCTCGCCAGTACCGCCCCCCGTCTTTCCATGGGTGCCACACTGGTGGTGATCACCAGCCATGTGTCCGCTGCCCTGCAGCAGGTGCTGGTGCGGCTCGCCCGTACCACGGGGACACGCCGCATGGCGCTCATCTCTGTCGGAGAGCGTCCTCGCTACTCCAGCGACTTAACGACCAATGTCTCGGCGTTCCATCTCGGGGCCGAGGAATCCTGGGACGAGATCGAAAGCCTCAGCTTTACGCGTGTCTACTGAACGCGTCGCCCCCACGGCCACCGGCGAGGTCCTGATACCTGCACTGTTCGCCATCTTCATGAATCTGGCGGCGATTCCGCTCTGGTATGTGCTCTTCTCGGGTGCCGCGGAGAGGGGAGCCGGAGCCCCGTGGCCGGGCTCCCTGGCTCTGTTCGCCCTGGCGGCGTATGCAGTGACCCGGATGGTGGGTGTCGGGGGGTATAGCCTCGGGGTGCACATCCTCGGCTGGCTTGTTGGACTTGCCATTTGGACACTCTTGGAGCCGGCCTACGGTCCTACCAACGACGTGGGGCAGGTAACGCTTGGTGGAGTCCTCCGCACCCTCGTCCTGGTGTGGTGGTCGGCAACGGCATGGTGGGTCGGCGTTCGATACGCAACCCATCTCAGCTTTCTCCGACCCGGCGCCGTCCGCATGATGACTGCGTGGGGATGGCGGGTGCTGGTGGGTAGTGTGGTAATAGCAGCACTCATCGGCAGCGATGGTGGTCAGGCACTGGAGCACGCCGTATGGGTGGTACCGGCGGCCATGGTCACGTGGGTGGCACTCATCGCCCTGGGTGAGATCCACCGCAGTGGGCTCGATCTGCGACACAAGGTTGGCACCGTGTCGCCGTTACGACATTGGTTGAGCGCCGTGGGTCTCACGATGTTCGGGTTGTTGGGCATTTCCGCCGCGGCCAGCATGCTCCTGCCGTCGGTAGCGGGTGGTCTAGGCGTGACCGCGGTGGGTCGGGGGCTCGCGTGGATCTTGAAAGGTGTGTATCGGGTAGTGGGACCGGTAGTCGTGTTCATCGGGGACCTTCTCCTCGCCCTCGTCCAGAATCCCGGAGCGGTAACTTCGGTCAACTTCGGTGAGGGTCAGACCCAGCAGGTCGAGGTCGATGGGATCCCGGTCACCGAGGACACCACCTCGATGGTCTGGATCGTGGTGGCCGTGCTGGCAGTTTGCCTCGTGATATTCGTCCTGGTGTGGGCGCGGCGCCGAGTATCAACGGTGATAGTCGAAGGTACCGAAGTCGACCGCGTCAACCTCTTAGAGGCCGGGTTGGTGGGAGGACAGATCCGATCCGCAGTCATGAAACGCCGTCGGAAAACGAAGGCACAGAGAGATCAGCTAGATCTGAGCAAGCCCCCCACAACCGTCCGGGAGGCATGGACACACCTCGAAACGCTGGCGGCCATTCGGGGCGCCAGCCGAACCCCGATGAAAACGGTGCGTGACTTCGCCAAGGGCCTCACCGACAAATGGCCCGACGCCGGGGGTGACATCACCCACCTCTCTCGACTGTACGAACAGGTTCAGTACGGTGACGAACAGGGGAACGACAACGAAGCCATCCGGGCATGGCACTCCATCCACCCTCTTCTGACCGATCAAGGAGGACCCCGGACTGAGGGCTCCATTGGATAGGCGGACGACACCGTTCGCCACCCAGCCACCTCAACCCAGGGTGGAGGACATCGTCCAGCGAACACCTCCGCCCTAGGTTCAAACGGTTACCTCAACCCAGGGTGGAGGACATCGTCCAGCGAACACCTCCGCCCTAGGTTCAAACGGTTACTCTATCCCTTTATGTAGGGCTGGCCGTTGGCTGCGGGGGGTCGGGACCGACCAACGAGACCGGCGACGACAAAGATGGTGACGAGGTAGGGGATCATCGCCAGGAACTCCGAGGCGATGTTCACATTGAGGATGGCGAGGCGGACCTGGAGTGCATCGGCGAAACCAAAAACCAGGGCCGCCCCGAACACGCCCACCGGGTGCCAACGACCGAAGATCATGGCGGCGAGACCGATGAACCCCCTACCTGCGGTCATATTCTCGTTGAATGACCCCACCGTCCCCAACGTGAAGAACGCTCCACCGAACCCGGCAATCAGGCCACCCATGACGACATTGCGATACCGCGTCCAGTACACGTCGATGCCGAGGGTGTCGGCCGCCTTCGGATGTTCACCCACCGACCGTGAACGGAGACCCCATCTGGTCTTGAAAAGGGCGTACGTGAGAACAACGATGAGGATCATCAGCCCATAGACGAAGATGTTCTGGTTGAAGAGGATGGGACCAATCACGGGAATCGACGACAAGCCCGGTATGGGGAACCGGCTGAGAATGTCGGGAGAGTTGAACTCCGCCGAGTTCTCCACGAGGATCTGGGAGCTGAGGAAAGACGTCAGTCCGAGTGCGAGGATGTTGATGACGACCCCCGCGATGATCTGATCGACCCGATACCTGATGGCAAGTACGGCCAGGAGCAGTGCCATCAGTCCGCCCGCAGCCATCGCCCCAACCACACCCAGGAGCGGCCCCGCCACCGACCCGATGAAGGCGCCCATAAAGGCGCCGATGAGCAACATCCCCTCGATCCCGATGTTGATCACTCCAACCCGTTCGCTCATCACACCCGACAACCCGCCGAATGCGATCGGCGTAGCGGCTGCCACCGTGCTGGCGAGCATGCCAGCCATGCTGAAGGAGTTCCCAGCAGCTGCCCAACCCAGAAAGGTCACCGCGAAGAGCACCATGATCGCGCCGAGCACGAGGTTGGTCCAACGCCCCAGACCAGCTGTGATGAGATGGACTACACCTAGGACGGCACACAGCCCTGCCGTGAACCAGGCGAGCCCAGCCGCAGGGACTGTTACATCAATCTCACCGGGCCTCGCCCCGAGACGGAACACGGCATCTCCCTCCGTTCCCAATGCGAAGGAGAAAACCGTTACCGCGGCGAGGATCAGATAGACGATGCCGATGTTTCGACCACGCCGGATCTGGGCGGGATCCCGCACGATCACCGTGGGGGCGGTTGTCGTCGTCACTTTGCCCATCCCCGCGCCACCTGTCCGGTTCTACGACCACCACGGACCCGGAACACCGCTCGGACAAGCTCAGGGGCGGCGATAAAGATGATGATCAATGCCTGCACGATCACGATGAGGTCGACACCAACCTCGCTCTGAACCTGCATCGCCCGTCCCCCGGCGCGTAGTGCACCAAACAGCAGACCGGCGAGCACGACCCCGATGGGATGGGAACGACCCAACAGGGCGACGGCGATGGCATCGAAACCGGCACCAGCCGCGAACCCGTTCGAGGCGCTGCCCAGCAAACCCAAGGTCTCATTGGCGCCAGCGAGCCCACCTAGCCCACCGGCGATCGCCATCGACAGGACTGTTGCTTTGGTAACGCTCATCCCGCCGTAGGCCGCGGCCTTGGGGTTCGAACCAACGGCGCGAAACTCAAAGCCCAGGGTGGACTTGAACAAGAGCCAGTAGACGACGAAAGCTGCCGCTATTGCAAGAAGGAAACCAAGGTGGAGTCGAATCCCGCTCGCTCCCTCGAAGGGCAGCCAATCGAGGATGCGGGGAAGGCGGGCCGATGCCTCGACAGGCTTGGATATGGGGTCGATCCGTCCCTCGGGCAGCATCCAAGGTTGACGCAGCATATACGCAAGCCCCTGGGCTGCCACGAAGTTGAGCATGATGGTTGTGATCACCTCGTGGGCGCCGGTTCGGGCCAGGAGATACCCGGGAATGCCACCCCAGACTGCACCACCGATGAACCCGGCGAGGAGAGCGAGAGGGATATGGACCAGTGCCGGCAAGCCCGTGACGGAGAATCCGACCAGCACCGCGAGCGTGCCGCCCACGATCATCTGACCCTCGGCACCGATGTTGAACAGACCGGCTTTAAATCCGATGGCGACCGAGAGTCCCGCCAGGATCAGCGGCGTGGCGTTGAACAGGGTGTCCGCGATCGGTCGGATTCCACCCACCGAACCCGAAAACAGGGCCCCATAGGCCGGGGCTATCTGACCCGCGCCCGCCGTAACCCAGATGATTACTGCTCCAATGGCGAGCCCTAGGACAACGGCGAGGAGCGGAATGACCACGACGGTGCGCCAGTCGACGTTGGCCGGGGCGACCCGTTCCGCCAGAGAGCCGTGGGGCCGAGTGGCCGTGTCCTCCTCGCTCTCGGGCGCAATCTCGTCGGGTGTCTCCCCTGACCCATTGGGATCCTGTCCGGTCACGGCGTCTCCCCTGCCATGTACAGGCCCAGCTCGGCATGGGTTGTGGACTGTGGGTCCACTTCGGCGACTATCTCACCCCGGAACATGACCAGGATACGGTCGGCGAGAGCTGTCACTTCGTCCAACTCGCTGGAGACTATCAGTACTGCCGAGCCCTCGTCCCTCTCCTCGACGATCTGCGCATGGATGTACTCGATGGATCCAACGTCAACACCACGAGTGGGCTGGGCACCCACGACCAGGGTGGTATCTCGGGCGAACTCCCGGGCGACGATCAGCTTCTGTTGATTCCCCCCAGAGAGCTGACCGGCGGTGATATCGACCGATGGTGCCCTGACGTCGTAGTCAGCCACCTCCTTCTCCGCCACACTTCGTGAGTAGTCCCAGTCGATGTTGAGACCCCTGCTGTATGGGGCGTCGTAATAGGAGTTGAGGACGACGTTCTCCACCAGGTCGAAGTCGAGGACGAGCCCGTCCTCTTGTCGATCCTCTGGAATATGGGCAACCCCGGCCTCATGAATCCGCCTGGGGCTAGCACCGGTGTAGTCGACACCCTCGATGGAGATAGTGCCAGAGGCGGGGGTCCGGAGACCTGTGATCGCCTCCACCAGTTCCGTCTGTCCGTTGCCCTGGACACCGGCGACTCCGACTATCTCACCTGCCCGAACCTCGAAGGAAACACCGCTGACAGCACCGTGCCCACGATCGTCCACCACGGCCAAGTCGCTCACCTTAAGCACGACGTCGCCGTGAGATGGCGGCCCTTTCTCCACGACCAGTTGGACCGGACGACCCACCATCAGCTCGGAGAGCTCCTCCCGGGTGGTCGTCTCGGGATCGACCTCGCCCGCGACCTTCCCCCGCCTCAACACGACGATGCGATCGGCGATGGTAAGGACTTCACCCAGCTTGTGGGTGATGAAGATTATCCCTTTGCCGTCGTTCTGCAGCCCACGAATGATCTCGAAGAACTCCGACACCTCCTGGGGGGTGAGCACGGCTGTGGGCTCATCGAAGATGATGATCTCGGCCTCGCGGAACAGAACCTTGAGGATCTCGATTCGTTGCTGCACCCCGACCGGTAGGTCTTCGACGATCGCCGTTGGATCGAGGTTCAGGCCGAACTGGTCAGAGATCTCGCTGACGCGTCTTCTCGCCTCGGCGAGGTTGAGGTGACCGAGTCCGGAGGTGGGTTCGACACCAAGGATCACGTTCTCCGTGAGGTCGAACACCGGTACCAGCATGAAGTGCTGATGCACCATTCCCAGACCGGCGGCGATGGCATCACCCGGATCGTGGAAGTCCATGGGCGAGCCGTCGATCAGGATCTCACCCTCGTCAGCGGAATAGAGCCCATAGAGGATATTCATCAGGGTGGACTTTCCGGCGCCGTTCTCACCGAGAAGCGCCAAGACCTCACCACTGTTCACCTCAAGACTCACCGAGTCATTGGCGATCACGCCCGGGAAGCGTTTCGTGATGTCGCGTAGCTCGAGCTTCACATTGCCCTGTGTTCGTGGTAGGTGGCGTGGGTGGGTCCCCTCGCGGGAACCCACCCAACTTCAGGGTTTCAGCCTGGCGGTGGCACTACCGGGTCGATGGATCCGTCCTTGACCCCGGCCTCGATCTCGGCGAGCTCGTCGAGGAGTGCCTGATCAACACTCTCGTGGATAGTGCCGAGACCGACACCGTTCTCCTCGATGGTGAACTCCCGGTTTCCACCTTGGAACTCGCCGTTGGCGACATCTTGGATCACCTCGAACACGGCTACGTCCAGACCTTTCAGCACGGAGGTGAGGATCACATCCGAGTACTGGGGGAGGGTCTCGGTCCAGTCGGCATCGACACCAACGACCATGAGATTGCCCAACTCCTGGGCCACCGTTGCGGAACCTTCTCCGACCGGGCCAGCCACCGGGAGCACCACATCGGCACCCTCGTCGACGAAGGCACGGGTCCTATCGGCACCGAGCTGGAGGTTCTCGAAGTCCTCGGTGAACACACCGGTCTGCTGCTCAGGATCCCATCCCAGCACCTGGACGTCGGTTCCGTTCACGTTGTTGTAATGACGGACTCCGTAGACGAACCCGTCCATGAAACACGTCACGGCGCAGGGGATCTGAATCCCGCCGTACGTGGCGACCACTCCGGTCTCGCTGACACCGGCTGCGAGATAACCGGCGAGGAATGCGGCCTCTGTTGTGGCAAAGGTCGCCCCGACCACATTGTCGATTGGCGGGTCATATGCGTTGTCGAGGATCTCGAAGTTCTGGTCGGGACTCGCCTCCGCTGCTGCCGCAGTGGCGTCAGCGAGGAGGAATCCGACCGTGACGATCAGATCACATTCTTCGGCGATGAACGCATCGATGTTCGGGGCGTAGTCGGCGGGAGCCTGTGACTCCAAGTAGGTGGAGTCCTCGGTGGCCCAACCGGCCTCTACCGCGTCCGTTACACCCTTGTAGGCGGTCTGGTTGAAGGAGGCATCGTCGATGCCACCCACGTCGGTCACCTGACAAGCCCGGATCGCCTCGGTGCCCTCGGGCGCCTGCTCCATCCCTGCCACGGTGGTCTCGGTGGGCTCTTCCGCCGCCGTAGTCTCGGTGGGCTCCTCAGCCGCCGTAGTCTCGGTGGGCTCCTCAGCCGCCGTAGTCTCGGTGGGCTCCTCAGCCGCCGTAGTCTCGGTGGGCTCCTCAGCCGCCGTAGTCTCGGTGGG
>WHTL01000414.1 GCA_009377735.1 Acidimicrobiia bacterium | reverse complement strand
GCTCAGCCAGCGAGTTCGGCGCCATCTCGGTTGTGATCCGACCCTCCCCGTCCCGCCTACCAGGTAGATGGCTTCTCCCATTCCCCGACGCCAATTGATGCCCGGCGTCTTAGCGTCCCGGCACCAAGACGAAGCCTTCGCGTGCTGCGGCATCCCGGAGACGCTCGTCGAGACACACGAGATCCGCACGGGTCGCCTGCCCACGCCAGGTGGTCGCCGCGGCGAGTTGGAGAGCATCCGCTGCTCTGAGGGGATGCACTGCCAGGGCGCGTTCGGCTGCAGCACGGAGGAACCGGCTGGGCTGGATCTCGAATATCGAGTCCCGGAGTTGATCGAGAAGGGCGAGAGCGTGTTCGGTACCCCGAGCATCGAGGGCTCCTTCACGCTCCCTGCGTCTGATGGCCGATGCGCACTCGACGGAGCTACCCCACCAGGCCACAATCTCATTATCCTGGTCGACCAGGCTCATGACAGCCCCTGAGTTGGGTTCGTCGACAAGCAGCGGGACCAGCGCGGAGCTGTCCCAGAAACGCAACTCAGCGACCCTCACGACGCTCGTCGAGCACCGCTTCGAGCAGCGACTCCCTCTCGGCGAGGCGGTGTCGCGGTTGGGTCAGAAAGGCCGGATCGAGTGAGCGAGTCGGCCGTCGAATCTGACCTCCCCGCTCAAGCTCGGCAATATGGGAGCCCACGTCCGCCAGGGGCACGATCCGGGCCACCGGCCGACCCCGGTCGGTGATGATCAGATCCTCGCCGCGGCGCACCCTCGCCAGGTACTCGCTGAGCCGCGCCTTGATCTCGCTAATGGCAACCATAGACATCTGACCTGTCAGTCTAACGCGAGATGACCATATTGGTTATCTCGAAGGTGCGCTCCCGCGGTGGGAACCTACCTCGCAAGGATCACGGCCACGCCGTGATGCCCTCGGTGCAGCCTCGCATCAGAGGTGAGCAGAGGCGACGCCAGTTCATGAGCGCAGGCTAGATAGAAGGCATCCGGGATTCGTACCGACTCGCGATATCCCCAGGCTCGCGCCACGAGGGGTCGCGTCGGCACGGTGTCGAGCGGCATCGAGACGAGATGGGTGACGGCCCGGTCAGCTTCGGATCCGGTCACCTCGCCTGATCTCGCCAATCGCCAGATGGCCGACGTGACCTCCGGGTAGATCAGATCCGGTGCCACCAAGTCCTCGGCTATCTCCAGATGCTGCTGGACGGTGGCCGCCGCCTCCGCGCCGATCAGTAGGTCGACCACGGCACTCGCATCCAGGACAAGAGTCACCGCTCGTCCCGCACCTCGTCCATCAGCTTCTCGATGTCGATGTTCTTCGGGGCCCGCCCGGCCCGATCGGCCCCGACTTCCTCCAACCAGTTGTGAATAGGCGGACGCTCCACCACACGACGAAGCGTTCGCAGAATGAGCTCACTTACGGTGATTCCCTCGGCTGCGGCACGCTCTTTCACGGCTGCGTGGAGTTCTTCTGGGACTCGTTTTACCTGCAATGTCGCCATGTCATGACAGTAGCATGCTCATGGCATTCCGGCGAGATCCGTTCGTCACCGTTCTGTGCGTGAAATCTCGCCTTTCGCGTCAAAAATCCGTGCAGAACGGACATGGTCGAGGCGGCTGCGGTACCACGGCTCACCGGGCAGTGGAAATACCGCAAGTTCATGATCTCGATACTTGATGTTCGGGGAGAGCCGTTAACCCTTGCAGGATACGGAGAGACGTCCTATCGTTGGTTTATGGTCCCCGGGCGTGATCGTCCGAGGTCAGAAAAATCAGTGGAAGGACTGAGACGAGGTGAGGATGTCATGAAACGTGGTTCGGCTTTCGTCAGTGTGATCATTCTGGTGATCCTGGGTTTGATGCCATCGACGATCTTGGGAGCGGATGCCGCCGGTCGGTTCGATGATGTTCCCGATGATCATCTCTTCGCCGAGGACATCAAATGGTTGGCCGGGGAGGGAATCACCGTTGGGTGTAACCCACCGGAGAACACCCTGTTCTGCCCCGACGACAATGTCACCCGAGGGCAGATGGCGGCGTTCCTGGTGAGGGGTCTCAACCTCATCGAAGGGGGCCCATCCTTCGACGACACCGCAGGCCACATCTTCGAAGAAGACATCTCCGAACTCGCTCGGGCCGGAATCACGCTGGGATGCAACCCACCCGACAACACCGAGTTCTGCCCCGACGACAACGTCACCCGAGGGCAGATGGCCGCCTTCTTGGTAAGGGGTCTTGGAATCACCGAAGGAGGACCATCCTTCGACGACACCGCAGGCCACATCTTCGAACAAGACATCTCCAAACTCGCCCAAGCCGGAATCACACTGGGATGCAACCCACCCGACAACACCGAGTTCTGCCCCGACGACAACGTCACCCGAGCTCAGATGGCGGCCTTCCTCCATCGTGGTCTCGACGAAGCACCGCCACCAACCACCACGACGACCACGACCTCAACCACTTCGACCACGTCGAGTACCACATCGACCAGCTCCACAACCACCACGACCACTCCCACCGACCCCAATGAGGTGACCTGGACCTGTGCCGAGACTGGCACTAGCTGGTCGTGCGAGGGGAACATCGACAGGTCCGACCCGGCAATCGAAACGTGGACGTGTTCGGCTGACGGGGACTGCAGCGGGAATGTCGACAAGTCGGACGCCGCCGCAGAAATGTGGAGTTGTGAGGAAATGTTTGGTGACACCTTCTGTGAAGGCAACGTCGACAAGACCGGCATC
>WHTL01000261.1 GCA_009377735.1 Acidimicrobiia bacterium | reverse complement strand
TTGAGCCGGGTAATCCTCCTCAAATCCTTCGAGCCCGACCATCTTGAGGAGAGGATCTATGCGCTCAGCGAATTCTCGTTGGCCGGTCACCTCAAGGAGCAAGGAGGCATTTGCGCGAGTGGTGCGCCAGGGGAGAAGAGAAGGATCCTGGAAAACAAAGGCGAAGGAGCGATCTTCTAACGCTGCCTGGACAGTTTGACCACCGATCGAGATCTCTCCGTCGGTAGGCGACTCGAGTCCGCCGATGATCCGAAGCAATGTGGTTTTCCCACAACCTGACGGTCCGAGGAGGGTGGTGAAACTCCCTGCCCCGATCTCGAGGTTGACCTTTTCAAGCGCGGTGATGTGGCGCCGTGGGGTGACAAACACCTTGCTGAGTCCAACTACCGAGATTGAACCCGGCAGCGGACGCCCCGATCCTGACGCTTCGGTCTCGGATGTTGCATTCACCCTTCGCTAAGCCTCCGATGGAAAGCGATTACCGTCACGGTACTCAGGCTCGGGGGCCGGGTCAATAGATAATGAGGTTGTGTAATTTCCGAACTCCTGACGGCGTCTCGACGGCGACCGATCCTCTTTTACAACCCTCCTCTTTGTCGCTACCGCCATGCTGGTCTATGAGGTGAGTGGACGAGCCCGTGTTGAGGCGTTATGACGTCGCCCGTCCCCGACTCACTGCGGGTCCATGATCTGACGCCACCTCGGCTCCCAATCATCGATCTCATCGAGAGTCTCATCCTCGTTCCAGTCGATACCGGCGAACCGTGCCCAATTGCCACCCAGCATTCCGGCCATGAGATTCCTGGGCACGGTCTTTTGTCCCGAGCTCACATCATTGACCAGCGCGAACCTGGCCAGCAGTGGCCCGGGTGGATCGAACCCGGGATAGTCGGTGCCAAAGCAAACCTTGGACAGAGAGCATCCAAGCTGCTTGGCACGGACCAAGAAGTCGTACGTGGCCCGTTGGTCGAGGAGAGAATTGAAATGACTCACGTCCAAGTAGAGGTTCTCATGGCGACCCACCATCACTAGGCACTCGTCGACCCAGGGAAACCCCGTATGACAAACCAGGAGCCGCAGGTCTGGGAACGTCCGGGCGACCTCATCAAGTAGAACTGGCCAACCCATACGGAGAGGTGCATCCCGTACTGGTGTCGAGCCCATATGCACCATCACCGGGATATCCAGTTCAACGGCACGTTCGAAAACAGGGAGGGCGAGCTCGGGGTCGTCGGGTGAATAGTGGTCATACATCGGATACAACTTCAGACCACGAAGACCCAGGTCCTCAATGGCACGTCGCAACTCCTCCCTTGCCGCTTCAACGCCCTTGTAGCGAGGGTTCACCGCCGCCATTCCTACGAGATCGTCCGGATACCTCCGAACCAAAGCGGCCATATAGTCGTTCGCCAGATCGATGGAGAGTGGGCCGTCGACGCCGGTTACACGCCCAGTGTCGACGGTTCCTCGCTGCCCATACTTGGTGTAGTCGGAGGGAGCGACTGCCAATACCGTGGACAGTGCAATCCCGACTGCCCTGTGGTCGGCGATCAGCTTGTCGGGATCGGTGGGCCCGCCGAGGGTGTCTTCGTCAGTGCCCACCGCCTCACCGTCAGAGTCAAGGGCGCTGCCCTCTCGGTGGTGGAGCGTCATCTCGGAGCGAAACAGACCATGTCCCGGCAGCAGGCCTCCCGCCAGGACATGATTGTGACAGTCAATGATCACGCAGAGGGCTCCAGGATCAGACTCTCACGAGTCGGCAATGGGACGGACGAATGGCGCGACATCGAACCCTTCGTCAATCACTTCCCACTTCAGGAGTAGATCCACGGTTCGCTGCAGGGACTCGGCATCGATCTCGATCTCACTCTGGGTCAACGTGATGGATGACGCCAGGTCCCTTTCCATTCCCGTGTACTCGGCGATGTAGTCGAGGAACAGCTCGTTGTCGGACTCGCGCAGATCCATGGCTTTTTGGATGGCCCTGATGAAGCCCTCGACGGCTTCTGGGTTTTCTTCCACCCATGGTGTGTTACCGGCTGCGGCGAACACCAGCATCTCAGGGTTGACCTCGTAGTAGGGGTAGGCGAGTACCCGGGCGTCTCCACTGGATTCCAGGACCGAAGTAAACGGTTCCAGTTGCAGGATTGCGTCGAGGTCTCCCTGCAGGAGGGCATCTCCCATCTGGGGGAAAGGCACCTCGGCAAATTCGACCGACTCGGTATCGACACCGTTTTGGTCGAGCCACTCGAGTCCGGTGAGCCAAACGACACTGCCGATGATGTTCCCCGCCACCCTCTTGCCGGCCAGATCCTCGGGACCTTGGATGTCGCTATCGGCCTTGACCAGGATCGCGTGCCCGTCGGGTGGCTCGGGATTGGATGTCCCGCTGCCGGCCAGGAACGTCAAGGGCGCACCCTGCGAAAGGGCGTTGAGCTGGGGCACTACCCCAGCGAAACCGATATGGATGTCCCCGCTGATATTTGCGGTGACGAGCTGGTCGCCCGCCTGGAACGTGGTCATCTCGACGGTAAGCCCCTCCTCAGCGAAGTAGCCCTCGGCCTCGGCGATGTGGGGGTAAACCGAATCGGCAAAAGGCATCACTCCAACCTGGATTTCGGCACCAGCCTCATCCAAGGACGCGGAGGTGGCCTCAGGTTCGGTCTCGGTGGCCGAGGTCGCTTCTGTTGCTCCTGTGGTGTCGGTATCGCCACCCTCACCTCCTCCGCAGGCCACGGCGACAAGGGCTATCAGTGCGAGCATGACGACCCGCCGGTCGATCAATGCTCGGGGCCGGTGTGCTCGTCGGTTTCTCTTCCAATACATGGTTGCTCCTTGATTGTCGGGTGCTAGGCCATTGATCCGTAGTGCCATCGGAGGACACGTTTCTCTACTGCGGTGAAAGCTCGGTTGAGTAAATAGCCGAAGATGCCGAGGGCGATGATCCCGGCATACATCTCAACCACCCGAAAGGTTCGCTGGGCATTGATGATGTAGAACCCGATCCCATCGTTGCTAACGATCATCTCGGCAATCACCGTGACTATGAAGGCAGTTCCCAGACTGATCCGGAGGCCTGCAAACACATACGGGCTCGACGCAGGAATGACGATCTGGCGGACGATCGCCGCGGTGGACAACCCGAAGGTTCTACCCGTCTGGATTTGGATCGGATCTATGGAGCGGACGCCTGTGTAGGTGTTCACCAGGATGGGGAAAAAGGCAGCGATGGCGACCATGAAGATCTTCATGGCGTCGTCGATCCCGAGAAAGAGGATGGCAACGGGAATATAGGCGGGCATGGGGATGGGGCGAAGGCTCTCGACCAATGGTTCAAACAGGTTGAACATGGATCGGAAATAGCCCATGAGTAGCCCGAGCCCCACTGCGATCACCGAGGCGATGACATAAGAAATGGCGAGACGCTGCACACTGGGTGCGAATGCGGTGACGATCTCGCCACCGGCTATACCCCGTGCCAGTTCGACCAACACCTCGGAGAGCAAGGGCCACGACATGGCTTCGACCCATCCCAACCGCACGGAGAGCTCCCAAACCACACCAAGGACGATCAGTAGGAGCACCCCGGTGGCTCGGGTGTCTGCAAGTCCTCGGAGGAATCCACGGCCAGGATCGAGTCCAAGGGGGACGGATGGCTCGTCGGCAGGACCGGCATCCAGCATGTCGGACCTATCCATGAGTCATGTCCGATGCTTCAGTTGTCGACGTGTTCTTGGCAAGTAGGCCCATGATTCGCTGCCGGGCGTCGAGGTATGGTTTGGTTTCCCTGGTGGCGACCTGATCCCGGGGATAGTCAAGGGCTATATCGACCTGGTCCAATACCCGCCCGGGTGCCGAAGCCATCACCACGACCTTTTCGGCCAGGTAGACCGCTTCGTCAACGTCGTGGGTCACAAAGATCACCGTGATGTCCAGACGCTCCCAAAGGGCGATCAGAAGATCTTGGAGTTCGTTCCTGGTGAAGGCGTCCAGGGCGCTGAACGGTTCGTCCATCAGAAGCACGGCAGGCTCACAGACCAGGGCGCGGGCGATTGCGACACGTTGTTGCATTCCCCCCGACAACTCCCATGGGTAGTAGCTCTCGAAGCCGCCGAGGCCCACCGTCTCGATCACCTCGGCTGAGGAGGCGTCCATCTCCGAACGGGTCATGTTGGTCCGGTTTGACAGTCCGAAAACGATGTTGTCGTGGACGGTCTTCCAGGGGAAGATCGACTTGTTGTACTGCTGGAAGATGTAGATGACCTCGAAGGGTGGTGAGTCGAACGGCACCCCTTCGAACGACCTTGTACCTGATGACGGTGGGAGCAGACCTGCCAGCATCATCAACAACGTCGACTTGCCACAGCCGGACGGTCCTACGACAGAGACGAACGAGCCGCGGTCGATCGCCAGCGACGTTTCGGATAGAGCAACCTTCGCGTACTGCTTCGTCACACCGTCGAGTCGCAGGATCCCCGCGGGTGTCATTCGACTTCCTCCTGGTCGCTACCGAGGTAAACGATTACCGAAGCCTAGCGTTGCGGACGATTCCAAGTCAACCATCATCATCACGTTGAAGAAGGAGGCCCTACCGACTCGCGCTCGACGATCGACCCCTCCACCCTCGCATCGGTGGGATCCTCGCCGCGGAGCAGGGCCAGCAAGAGCTCGGCACCCTTGAGACCCATTTCGTGGGTGGGCATGCGTATGGTGGTGAGCCTCACCGGTCCGTACTCTGCAAGGATGATGTCGTCGAACCCTGCGATGGAGATGTCTTCGGGAATCCGTATTCCACGGTCCATAAGAGCGCGGGTGGCACCGATCGCCATCAGGTCGTTGGCGGCGAAGAGCGCCGTGAACTCGTTGGCTTCGAGAAGCCGGAGGGCGGCAGCGCTTCCCTCATCGATACTGAACCCACCATCGCCGACGAGAGAATCGTCATACGCGATCCCGGATCCGTCCAAACCCTGGCGATAGCCATCGAGCCGGGTCTTTGCGATAACCAGGTTGTCGGGTCCGGCCAGATATGCGATACGCCGATGCCCCTTCTTGACGAGATGAGTCACCATGTCACGGGTTGCCCCGACATTGTCGAAGACGACCTTCGGGCCACGGATGACGTGCTCGGAGAGGAGCACCACGGAGCCGCCCTGTTTGCGGTAGCGGGCGACGGTCTCCACAATCTCGTTCTCGTATGAGCGATCGGCCAAGCTAGAAGCCGCCAACACGATTCCGTCGACCTGCTGGCCAATCAGGGCATTGAGGTATTCGAGCTCCTTTTGGGGATCTCGATCCGAGCTCGCCACCAGAATCCGGTAGTCGTCGCGACCGAGTCCGTCCTCGAGTCCCCGAACGATGTCCCCGAAGTACGGGTCGGAGATGTCGTGGACGATTGCGCCCACGACCCCCGAGCGCGAAGTCACCAGTGCCCGGGCGAGTCGGTTCGGCTGAAACGAGAGACGTTCCGCCGCCGACACCACGGCCAGACGGGTCTCTTCGGTCACCGGATGGTCGGCGCCAGAGAGAACCCGGGAGGCGGTGGCAATCGAGACACCTGCCAACTTGGCGACATCACGCAGCGATGCCCTCTTGGTTCGATGATCGTTCATGTCGCTCGGATGGTAACCGCTTCGATTCTCGGAAAGCGTTTCCTTGTCGGAATCGCCTGTGCGCCTTGACAAGGTGATACGAGAGTGGGAAGGTTTACCTCCCCAGCTCAAGGAGAGGGTTTCTATGATCTCGCGATGGATCCGGATCCTGGCGGTAACGTCGGCATTCGCTCTGGTTCTTGCCGGATGTGGTGG
>WHTL01000432.1 GCA_009377735.1 Acidimicrobiia bacterium | reverse complement strand
GGCGAATAGTTCCGATCCCCCAGATACGACAGATACTCGTTCACCAACCCGAACCCAGAAGCCGCCGAGCCGGCCAACACCCAACCCGAATCGTCACGCTCCAAGAACAACTCACCGTTAGTCATGGTGATACAGATGTAACACTCAATGTCTAAGAAAGCAAGGACCCCTCCGAAAAGAACCCTCCCCAAGAGGGAATCAGGCCAGACACCACCACCATTAGCCGGTTAACAGGCAGTCGCCCACTGTTCCCATGGAGCCGAGGATGCCGGCGGTTCGGAGCCGCTGGCCGAACGCCCAGCTGGTGTATTGGGTGCCATGATCGGCGTGATGCACCAGACTGCAGTCGGGTGCGGGTTGGCGTCGCCAGCGGGCCATGTCCAACGCGTCGCAGACCATCTCGGCTTTGAGGTGGTCGGTGATCGACCAGCCGACGCATTCGCGGTTCCAGGCGTCCAACACCGCGGCCAGATACACCTTCCCTTCCCGGGTGGGATGCTCGGTGATATCGGCCACCCAGAGGCGGTCCGGTTCGGTGACGGTGAAGCGGCGGCACACCAGATCGTCAGACGGCGTCGCTGCCGGGTTGCGGCGGGTCGTATGCGTCTTACGACGGCGTGTGACACCCTGGATGCCGGCCTGACGCATCAACCGTTCCACACGTTTGCGACCCACCCGAACCCCGGAACCCAACCTCAGGTCCGCCCACACTCGGGGGCTGCCGTAGGTGCCCCGAGACCGGGTGTGGATGTCACGGATTATCTCGGTCAGCTCGGCGTCGTCACGGGCCCTCCGAGACGGATTCGACTGGCGGTGTCGCCACTCATAGAACCCCGACGTTGAAACGCCGAGACGGTCCGCCATGAAACTGATCGAGAAATCGGCCTTGTTCGCGTCCATGAACCGAAAGATCACTTCGGGAGGACATTCTCCGAGGCGAAGAAGGCTGACGCTCGAGAGAGCAGATCACGCTCCATCCGCAACACCCGATTCTCCCTACGCAACCGGGACAACTCCTCCCGCTCCGACGTGGACAAGCCCTCCTTGTGTCCCTCGTCGATGTCCGCCTGGTTCAACCAGTTACGCAGACACGACTCAGAAACCCCGATATCACGGGCGATCTGAGCCAACGGCTTGGCCCGTTCCCTAGCCAGATCCACCGCCCGGCGGCGGAACTCGGCTGGATGAGGTGCAGGCATCTCTTCTCCTCTCACAGGGCCGCTAGGCCCCACATGCTAAGTGACCGGAGAAGCGGGGGAAGTCCAGCTCATGGTGATGAGGCTCGTCGAGTTGTGTCACACCGACACACCACTACTCCGCACCGACGCTGACTTGGGTGTGTGCCACCCAGACGGCAGCTGGAAGTAGAACAGTGGTGCCCCACTGCGCATCTTGTGGCGGCGGTGAGCTTGTTCACTATCCTTCGTCCGGTTTGACATGGTGCCCAGACTGCGACTGGCAGAGGCGTGACCGTTTGACGGACCAGCACCCGATCGCTCACGACCGTTGCGGACTGTGCGACGGCTGTGAGGAGCCGGAGGAACACCAACCCGGAGGAGGCGGCTGGTCACGATATGCGGGTGATAATCCACCGTTCTGGGGAGGCGACCGGTCAGACTGTCGGGATGGAGTTCATCCCGTGTCTGATACGTCCGAAGGGTCCGGCGGTGGAGGGTGGTGCTGTGGTCCAGTTAGGTCATCCCCTGTTGGACGCTTATCTGAGATTGGTAGCGGCGCGGGCACGGCCGAACACTCTGCTGGCGCAGGCGTACGACCTGAAGGTGTTCTTCTCGGTGGTCCGAAAGGACCCGACGGAAGTGGAGTCGGGGGACGTGTTGAGTTTTATCGCTTCCCAGCGAGAACCTCGGGCGGCTACGAATGTGGTGCGGATCGAGGATGGGGAAGCGGGACTCTCAGCAAGGACGATCAAGCGGCGGCTGGCCACGATCTCTGGGCTGTATGACTATCTGGTGGTGCGGGGAGATACCGGGCTGTCGGCTAATCCTGTGCCTAGGGGGTTGGCGACCCGGCGCCCTGGCGATCAGACGGTTCCTTTGATCCGGACTTCCCGAACGTTGCCATCGACAGGACGGACGGTAATAATCGAATTTGATCTGGTAGAAGAGTAGACGACCAGGGAATATCGACTTGAACACAGAGGCCATGCGACAGCACGTCCCAGCCCCGGCGCGGAAGGTCATGATCATTGTATTGATCTCCCTTTGGGTCTTCTTCACTTTCGGCGCGGCACTTCACGCGCAG
>WHTL01000054.1 GCA_009377735.1 Acidimicrobiia bacterium | reverse complement strand
GTAACACCATCTTCAGCCATCTGCTCACCGGCGAGAAGCCCTGCTTCGAACTCCGTTTGACCGACATGGGCGAGAACACCCAGCTCGGCGAAGCTATCTGATCCCGAGTTCATCGAAACAACAGGAATCCCGGCTTCGACTGCAGCCGTGATCGGTTCACTCAAGGCGTCGGCATCTGGAATCGTCACCACCAGACCATCCGGCTGGGAGGCGACGGCGGCGTCGATGATTTCCCCCATCTGCACCATGTCGAAGGTGCCTGGTGCCTGGTACTCCACCGTCACACCCATATCGTCGGCGGCCGCATTGACACCGTTGGCTGCGACCGACCAGAAGGGGTCGCCGGATTGCCCATGGCTGACTACCACGAACCGATAGTCACGTTGGGCAACCGCGCCCTCATCACCTGAGGCAGCCGTGGTCGTGGCACCATTTGCGGCGGTGGTCGCAGCCGCAGACCCGGCAGTGGTGTCTGCCGTGTCACCGGTATCGGCCGAGGTGTCTGCGGCACTCGTTTCTGCCGCGGCGCCTGTCGTATCTCCACCTTCCGCACTGGGGTCATCGACCGAAGTACATGCGGCCAACATCACGGCTAGGACGTCGATTAGGGCCGTCACCAATCGGATACGTCTCATCTCAACTCCTCCTAAATGATCACCGAGCACGATCGCAATAGCCCATTTCAAGCTGTTTTGGAAACCATATGAGGATCCCAGCCAGATTGTCGTTCCAATCCAGTGACACCACGACAAATGTGGCTCCCGCTCCCGGCAGGCACCGGATTGGAACGTTCCAATGGCGACTATACAGACCCACGCGGGGACTGTCATTATTTCTGGGGGCCTCCGTCCCCCAGACCCCCAACGGCTGCCTCGTGTCTCACGTCTCGCTTGGTCAGGGCCGTCCGACCTCAACCCCGCGACTCGGTGCCTGTCTGGCGCACCTAGGCCGTAATAACGTTGCCTCAGAAGTTATCCAAAGGAGACTCCGTGTCAGCGGGTGACGGTGAAGCGGATGTCGCCGAAGGGTTCGTTTACGGGTTGGAAGACTATTTTCTTGTCCTCAAGACCTAGAGGGGTCAGATCGAAGGGGAGGTGATGCTCGTTGGGGAGCTTGAAGCTGATCTCTGTGATTTCCGGGACGGCTTCGAGCACCTTGGTGGCCATCTGCCATCCTTGGTGTTGGATAGAAGCCGACGACTCGTCGAAGAAGCCGTCGATGAGACTGGTGCGAACCAGACTCCAAGTTGCGGTGGTATCGGATGGTGTCGGGTCGTAGATCCACGTCGCCTCGACGCTCGTGGCAAGAATACGGTCATCGGTCTCGGGGAGGGTCGTGTACTCGTCTTTGGGAAACCCCGAGAAGCTCGATGCACCGGTCTTGAGGACCACCAGACCGCTGATGCCTCCTTCGACTCGGACCGAATTGCCGTCTGACGCCACCCGAGTGGTTCGTCGCTCACCATGTCCACCCGTAAAACCCTGGTCTCCTACTCGGTCCCACCGGGTGGAAGCCAGCTCGACGGACACCTCATCGACACCACTCTTGGCAAGGAAATGCTCGACAAGTGACCGGGCGAACGATTCAAGATCAGCGGTGAGATGATCCTGCGCCATTGCGTAGACGGTGTTCTTCATGGTGTCAGTCGGCACAACGTTGCTGTTGTCACCGTCCTGGTACGCCGCCTCGACATCGCCCTTGAGCGTGATGTGTGCTGTTGCTTCGAAGAACTCATCGTTGGGTTCTCCCCTGATGATCTTCGAAACCCGAACCCCGTCCTTTCCCCAACTGTTGTCCATCTCAGCTACCTCGGTAGGTCGTGTAGCCGAACGTGGAGAGCAGCAAGGGGATGTGATAGTGATCAACAGACCCGTCGATCTGCACAGTCACCACAACCTCGGGATAGAACGGGTTGCCGTAGTCGCCAGTAGCAAAATGGAGATGATGGACACCATCCCCAACATCTGCCAGGTGAGCTACCCGTCCATCGTCGTCCGTTGTGCCACGTCCCACCACCGTGTGCGTATCATCTGTGATCGTGACCCCGACTCCGGGACCGGGTCTTCCGGTCGCGGTGTCGAGCACGTGGGTGCTTATCGTCGTCATCGTCATGTCACTCTCCCATCTCGTGTGGGGTAATACCGATCAGTGACCTGAGGCGGAGACGTGTGATTTCTCGTTGCTGTTCCCCGGCTACGCCGATCTCGGTACCCCGGTCGTTCGCCAGTCTTGAGCGGAGCAGCGAAATCATCTCGTCCCCTGGCCTACCAGCAGCCCGCACGATATACGTGAAGCCGAACCGTTGCTCGTATTCTCGGTTTAGGTGCTCGAGGACCGCATGAGAATCATTATCGACCCCACTCTGTTCCTTTTTCGACAGCGCCTCTCCCCTCTCGGACTGGGATCCCCGGTCGGCACCGATGCGCGGATGTGCCGAGAATGCCTCCATCCATCCGTCCTCGCCCAACCCATCGAATGCCTTCTCAGAGGCTTCCACTAACGCATCGATATCCCCAAACGGTCGAGCGGCGACCATGGATTCCACCCACCGCGAGGATCCACACGCCACTGAGAGGCGTTCGGTGGCAGCGCCGGGCATAAGAGAGTCGATCAGAGCGATACGCATCTCGCTCGCCGGCTCCGGGTCGGGAATGCCCCAAACCCGGAGACGGGCGACACCACCGTCGGGATGGATATCCAGCTTCACCATCGAGGCGTGGACGGGGCTATCCAGATCGATCCGGTTGACCTCGTGACCCGCAACCCGATGATGTCTAACTACTTCGTCCCAGGCCACCCCGTCCTCCGACAGATAGAGTGAGACCGTGCCTGGTGGGTTTCCCTTGAAGTGGCGGGTGTCTACATCGAACGAGGAGACAACCCCCGGAATACCAAGGGAGACGATGGCCCAGTCATGCCCCGACCCTCGGCGCCGCCGTGTCTCCCACCCGTCCCACATCCCCGCTGGTTCGGTGGGTCGTACCATTTTCGACGGCGGGTTGTAGTGGGAATCCGATGCTTCGACACCTTCGCCCCCAACCTGGGCGTTGGCGAGATCCATTTCTTGTCCCACCTCGCCCAGATCGGGCACGGGTTCGCCCTCTATCCCAAGTCGTGCGATACCGCCGTCGGGATAGATGTTCAATCGGACATGGGTGACCCGAAACTGCGACGACACCCCATAGGTTTCCACCGCATCTCCAGCCAGGGTCGTGACCCCTAACAACTCCTCCCATTCCACCTCGCCCGCGTCGACATCATTCACATCGATATCGTCTTGGATGCTGGCGCCCTCCAACGAGAAGGACTCTGGATAGTTCCCGGTGAAGTAGGAGGTGTCGACGGTGACACGTTGGATCCGTCCCGGAATACCGAGCCGTATCACACACCAGTCGTGACCGGGCTCACGTCGTCGTCGGGTCTCCCAACCGTCCATCCATTTGCCGCGGTCGGTGTATTCGTGCTCCCGCCATTCGGGTTGGGTGTTTTTCAGAAGATTGGAGGCGGCGGCGAAGAACTCGTCGTTGCAGGATATGATCTCGCCGCCAACTCCGACCGACCCTAGATCCATCGACTCTCTCCTACCTCGTCAAAACCTTTAGGGGGTAAGCATAAGTCCCCTACCGGGGATCATGTCCTGGGAATCCGAAAGGATCCGTGATCCACGGAGGATGGTGTGGTGGATTCGCCCGAAGAGTGTTTCTCCGTCATAGGGAGTGACGGGATGCCTGTGGTACAGGTTGTTGGCGTCGACGACGAAGCTGGCATCGGGATCCCAAACCACCAAGTCGGCGTCAGCCCCCGGTTCGATAGACCCCTTTCGGTTATCGATGCCGGCAAGACGCGCCGGTGATTGGGAGAGCCAAGGAACAAGATCGGCAGGACGATTGCCGCGCTCCCTGGCGCGGGTCCAGACGATGGGGAGACGAAGCTGAAGGGATGAGATGCCACCCCAGGCAGATACGAAGTCACCGGGTGTCTTCACATCCGAGGGTGATGGCGAATGATCGGAAACCACCATGTCGATGACGCCTGTGTCCAAACCTCGCCAGAGCGCCTCGATATGATCGGTGCCCCGTAGTGGTGGTGCGCACTTGTACTCGGTGGCTCCGGATGGAACATCCTCGCCATCGAAGAAGAGATAGTGAGGGCAGGTCTCGGCGCTGATGGGGAGTCCTGATCGTCGAGCTGCAGAGACGGCTTCTACGCCACCACGAGAGGCGAGATGAAGGATGTGGGTCCGGATGCCCGTGTCCCTCGACAACTCCACCAGAGCACGAATCGCCACGGTCTCCGCCTCCGGTGGACGACTCCGCATGTGGGTGAGATGGCTGGTGGGGTCTCCCGACGGATCACGAAGAAGGTCTGGGTCCTCGGCGTGCACCAGCAATGGGATGTCGCCCTCTATGAGCGGTGCCAGAACGTTCTTGAGCTGATCGATGGTGACTGGAGGGAACTCGGGGACCCCAGAATCCGCCAGGAAGACCTTGAAACCACACACCCCGTCTCCTATCAGCTCGGAGATGGCGATGGTGTTCGAGGCAGGCACGATCCCACCCCAAAAGCCGGTGTCTACCGAGAGTTCGTTCCTCGCAGCCTTTTTCTTGACGGCAAGTGCGGCGCGGTCAACGGTGGGTGGAATCGAGTTGAGGGGCATATCGACGATGGTCGTCGTCCCCCCGGCAGCGGCAGCGGCAGTTGCCGAAACATAACCCTCCCACTCGGTGCGCCCCGGCTCATTGACATGCACATGGGTGTCCACGAGACCCGGGCTGATGACCAACCCTCCAACATCGAGATCAGCCGGCCCATTGTCGATGGATGTGATTACACCACCATCCCACCTTACGGTGGCGGTGTGCTCCTCACCTCCATGGATGACCCGTGTACTCCGAATCGAATTCACACCTTCAACCTACCCGGGACAGAGGGATGCCCCCCGGTCCCCCGGGGGGCATCGTTGACTTGATCGTTTATCGCCGGTCTCAGGTGAGTTCGTCGAGGGCGTCCTCGAAGCTGCGGGCGGGTCGACGTCGCTCGCCGTCGCCGCCGCCACTCTGAGGGGAGCGATCGGTCTTGCGGTCGTCGCTCCGGTCACGGTTGCGACCATCACGACCTCCGTCACGACCTCCACCGCGGCCACCACGATCACCGCCACGGCCACCACGATCACCACGATCACGGCCGCCGCCGTTTCGGCTTCCGCCACCGCCACCACCACGGTTGCCCTTGGGCTCGGGCAGAGTGGCGCCGGGAAGTGCCTCGACCAGGTCGAGGCTTACCTTGCCCCGCTCCTTGTCGCCGACCTTGACCTTCACGGTGTCTCCCTCGGAGAGGTAGTCCTCCACCCTCTCGACACGCTTGGAGCCGTCGAGCTTGGAGATATGCAACAGACCATCCGTACCGGGGAGGATGTTCACGAAGGCACCAAACTTGGTGATGTTCACCACCTCACCCTCGTACTCGGCACCCAATTCGGCCTCGGGTGGGAAGGCTATCTGAGTGATGCGCTCCTTGGCGTCGGCGAGTTGTTCGCTGTCGGTAGAGGCGACACGGACGATACCTTTGCCGTCCTCCTCGTCGATCTCGATGGTCGCACCTGTGACCTCTTCGAGCTCACGGATGACTGCTCCCTTGGGGCCGATGACCTCACCGATCTTGTCCTTGGGGATCTCGATCGACTCGATACGTGGCGCCCACTTGTTCATCTCGGCACGCGGCTCGGAGATGGCGTCGGCCATCACCTTGAGAATATTGAGACGCGCCGTCTTCGCCTGGGAGAGGGCCCCGGCGAGAACCTCGGCCGGTAGCCCCTGGATCTTCGTGTCCAACTGGAGGGCAGTTATCACATCGGCCGTACCGGCCACCTTGAAGTCCATGTCACCGAGGGCGTCCTCGGCACCGAGGATGTCGGTCAGGGTGACAAAGTCCCCATCACGATGGATCAGACCCATGGCGATCCCCGCCACCGGTTCCTTGATGGGCACACCGGCATCCATCAGGGAGAGGGAGCTGGCACACACCGACGCCATCGATGTTGAACCGTTGGATGCAAGGACCTCCGAAACGAGACGGAGAGCATACGGGAAGGCATCCGAATCGGGGACCGTGGGAAGGACCGCCTTCTCGGCGAGGGCGCCGTGACCAATCTCACGTCGCTTCGGACCCCGCATGAAGCCAGGCTCACCAACTGAGTAGGGAGGGAAGTTGTAATGATGCATGTACCGCTTGGCGTCATCGGTGCCAAGTGTGTCGAGCATCTGCTCCATCTTGAGCATTCCCAGAGTGGTGAGGTTGAGGACCTGGGTGTCTCCCCGCTGGAAAAGACCCGATCCGTGGGCACGACCCACGACACCCACCTCTGCGGAGAGGGGTCGGATGTCGGTGGCGCCCCGACCGTCTAGACGCACACCGTCATCGACGACACGGTCACGGACCAGCGTCTTCAGCACGGACTTGAACGCCCGCTTGACCTGCCCGGTGGTCTCCTCGTCATCGTCGTCGACACCCAACTCGGCGAGTGTCTCGGTGAGGGCCTCGTTCTCGGCGTACTGCCGCTCCATCTTGTCCTCGATGGAGATGACCGATGCCAGCTTGGAGGTGGCGGTGGTCTTCACTCTCTCGAGTATCTCGTCGGTGTAGTCGACGGCGAGCGGCCATTCGATCTGTGGCTTCTCCACCTGGGCGGTGAGCTCTGTCTGGAGATCGATCCATTGACCGATGAACTCCCGGGCCTCTTCGAGACCGCGGGCGACGGCATCCTCGTCCGAGGGGGCGGCGCCGTCTTCGATCAGGTTGAGACCGTGCGGGGTTGATCCCGCCTCGACCATCATCACGTCGATTTCTCCGGAGTCGTTGCGTCGACCTGCAACCACCAACTCGAACACCGACTCCTCAAGATCCTCGTGGGTGGGGAATGGGATCCACTCCCCGTTCTTGAGACCGAGGCGGACGGCACCAATGGGCCCGTCAAAGGGGATGGCGCTCACAGAGAGGGCGGCGGAGGCGCCGTTGAGAGCGATCACGTCGAATGGGTTGTCCTCATCAACAGCCAGCGTGGTGACCACGATGTGGGTCTCACAACGGAATCCGTCGGCGAAGGAGGGGCGGAGGGGACGGTCGATGAGGCGGCACATCAGGATGGCCTCCTCGGAGGGTCGTCCCTCACGGCGGAAGAACGAACCGGGGATCTTACCCACGGCATACATGCGCTCTTCGATGTCGACGGTCAGGGGGAAGAAATCGATCCCCGGTCGCATCGACTTGTTTGCTGCTGCGGTGACCAGCATCTCGGTCTCGCCGAGTTTTACTGAGACGGCGCCGTCAGCGAGTCCGGCATACTTGCCGGTGCTTATGCTGAACTGCTTGCCGCCGATCTCACCGGTAACGGTGTGTTCGGACACGATATGTGCTCCTTGTGTTGGAGCCGGACCCGTTACCAGTCAGCACTCATCGGCACTACCGATGACTCCCGACTAGCAACCGGCCTTGGCTCGCTTGCTTACTTGCTTCTAGGTGATCCCGGGTCTTGTTGGCCCGGATCTTGGTAATACGAGGAAGCGACCCGTCACGGGTCGCTTCTAGGAATTCTTAACGCCGGAGACCGAGTCTTCCGATCAGTGTCCGGTAGCGCTCCACGTCTTCTCGTTGGAGATAGTCGAGGAGGCGACGACGCTTACCTACCAACATCAGTAGTCCACGTCGACTGTGGTGATCTTGTTTGTGCTCACGAAGATGTTCGGTGAGATGTGTGATCCGCTCGGACATCACGGCTACCTGGACCTCGGGGGACCCGGTGTCGGAGTCGTGATGGCCGTACTCGGAAATAATGTCTGTGGTTGTTTTCATATCTGCTCGTTGAAAAACCTTGATAGTTGGATCTCGCTTCTTCTATACCGTGCTCGCACAGGCGACAAAGCCCGGATTACGGTGGGAGATCCTCCGAATTCCGCCAAGTGGCAACCTGGGGAACTAGCTAAGCGTACCACACGCCGCACCCATGTTCACAACCGAGCCTGAGCTCGAGCTCCACCAAACAATCCAGGTCTAGTCAGGGCTGGCTGTCAGCTCGGTCAGCCGGCGTTCGAGGAAGCGCCGTTCGGCACCGTCGTCGGTGAGCTCCCTCGCACGTCCATAGGCGACCCGCGCCTCATCGAGACGCCCCAGCCGCCGCAGCAGTTCCCCCTTTGTCGAGTGCAGGTAGCGGAAGTCATCTAGACCGAGCTCATCGATGATACGAAGGCCAGCATCCGGGCCTTCGCTCTCAGCGACCGCGATGGCGCGGTTCAGCTCAACGACGGGTGAGCCGGTCAGACGGGCGAGCTCCTCGTACAATGCGGCGATCTGTTCCCAGTCGCAAGGCATCTCGGCGTGCAACGAGGCGATCGCGGCATGCAGGACGTACGGCCCGCTGCCGCCGAGGGCGATAGCGTGGTCGAGTTGGGTGCGTCCTGCGTCGATCTGCGAGGTATTCCATCGTGATCGATCCTGATCGGCAAGCAGCACCAAATCGCCGCTGCTGAACCGGGCATCGCGTCGGGAGTCGTGCAAGAGCATCATTGCTAGGAGTCCTCGAACCTCAGGATCGTCCGGGAGAAGTTCCGTCAGCGCTCGCCCCAACCAGATCGCCTCGGCCGCGAGCTCGTCACGGCCGCTGTAGCCCTCGTTGAAGATCAGGTAGATAACCGCCAGAACGGCGTCGAGCCGCTCACGGAGCAGATGAGGTGGTGGCACTCGAAACGGGATCCTCGCCGCTCTAATCTTGCGTTTGGCTCGCACCAGTCGCTGCGCCATCGTGGGCTCCGGCACCAAAAAGGCGCGGGCGATCTCGTCGGTGGATAGTCCGCCCAAGGTGCGCAGGGTGAGCGCAATCTGCGCCTCGATCGCGAGCGCTGGATGGCAGCAGGTGAAGATGAGCTCTAGACGCTCGTCGGGAAATGTGGTGCTATCCATTGGCAGCTCTACATGATCGCCGGTAGCGAGCAGACCGATCTTGGAGGCGAAGGACCGGTCACGGCGTATGCGGTCGGTGGCGCGATTGCGAGCCGTTCTTATCAGCCAGGCACGCGGGTTGGTCGGCACGCCGTCGCGTGGCCAGTGATCGGCGGCGACGGTGAACGACTCTTGCGCGGCTTCCTCGGCGAGTTCGAAGTCGCCGAGGAGACCGATCAGGGTGGCCAGGACGCGCCCCCACTCGTCGCGAAAGACCTGTTCGAGCGTCGTTACCAATACACCTCCGAGGGGCGGATCTCGACGGCGCCCCCATAGCGTGCTGCCGGGACTCGGGCGGCCACTTCGATGGCCCCGTCCAGATCGTCGGCCTCGACGACAAACCAACCGCCAACGGCCTCCTTCATACCGATGAACGGGCCGTCCGTTGTCAGGGTCTTGTCACCTTCGACCCGCACGGTGGTCGCGTTCTGAGGGAGACCCATAGGCAGTCCGGGTGTGACGCCCTCCGTCTGGTTGATCGCTTCGTAGTCGGCGCCGACCTGCTTCTGCTCTTCCTCGGGAAGCGCGGCCTGTGTCTCAAGCGCCGTGCCTTGATATATCAGCATGATGTAGTTCATGGTTACCTCCTCGTCATGAGCGGACTTGTTGCCAGTAAGACGAACGGCGAGCCTAGAAATCGACAGTTCGCCACGAATACTTGTTGTCCGGCCCCGATTTCTCGCGTCCGTCTTGTGATTGGGAGAGCAAGCGTACTCAGCTGAGGATCTCTCGCGCCTTATCGATATCGGCCTCCATGGCGTCGATGAGCTCACCGACGGAGTCGAACTTCAGCTCTGGGCGGATCCAATCGATGAATTCCACCCCGATGGCCTCGCCGTAGAGCTCTTCGTCGAAGTCGAGGATATGGGATTCAATGGTGCGATGGGAATCTGAATCGAAGGTGGGACGGACGCCGACGCTCGTCACTGAGGGGAACCTCTCACCTCGATGATGGGTGACGGAGGCGTATATGCCGTGGCCAGGTACCGCGATACGTTCAGGGACATGGAGATTGACCGTGGGAACACCCAATTCACGACCCCGAGAATCGCCATGGATGACATGACCCTCGATGATGAACGGATGACCGAGTAGGCGGGTAGCCATCTTCACATCTCCGTCGCCGAGGGCCCGACGGATCCGGGTCGATGACACCACCTCGCCTTCGAGCTCGCAGACCAACTCGACGGGCTGCACCGAGAAGTCGTGCTTCTCCCCCATGCGCTCCAGGAGGGAAACATCACCGGCCCGGTCCCGTCCGAAGCGCCAGTCCACACCAACCGACACGCGGGCGGCACGAACCCGTTCCACCAGGATCTCCTCCACGAAGGTTTCCGGTGCGAGATCCCTGATCTCGCCGAACGCCAGGATTCCGGTCACATCGATACCGATCCCCTCGAAGTGGCCCAGCCGCTGGGATACAGATGTCAGAAAGACCGGGGCTTTCTCCGGCGCAACCAGTTCCAGGGGATGAGGGTCGAAGGTGAGTGCCACCGCTTGGTGGCTCTGTCGATGTCCGACCGCCACCACCTTTTCGAGGATCTCGCGATGACCGAGGTGGACTCCGTCGAAAACGCCGATCGCCACCGCAGACCGACCGTCCAAGGGGCGCCATCCGAGAGGGTCGCCTTCGAGCACCTTCATTGATCGGTCTCCGTCATTGTGGGAGCACCACCTCTGGCCGATATTTGTCGATCGAAGCGCCTCGGTATACCGCCAGCAGGGTGCCTTCCTCATCCAGGACTGCCAGGGGCTTTCCCTCGCGCGCCACTCCGGTCGTCTCCTTCGGGATGGGTCCACCATGATGGACGGGAGAATCTTCGTCCACGACGATGCATGGCAAGTGACCTAGCCCACCAGCCGGTGTTATCAGGTGATCCTCCCAACCGTCGAGGGTGATGGCGACGGCATTCTCAACCGAGAATGATCCGATCCGGGTGCGTCGTAGTGATGTCAGATGAGCGTGGGTTCCCAGAACCTGTGCCAGATCGTCGATGAGGGTGCGCACATAGGTCCCTCGCCCGCATTCGATACGGAATGAGGCGGTCGCCCTGATCCCGGGGGTGATGTCCACCAGTTCCAGGGAGTGAATAGCAACGGGCCGCGGCTCCCGCTCCACCACCTCCCCCCTTCGTGCCTTCTCGTAGAGCCGCTCACCGCCGACTTTCACCGCAGAGACCATGGGGGGAACCTGGTCGATTCCTCCAACAAAGTCGGGGATGACCCCGTCGACCTGGGCCTTGTCGACTCTCACTTCGTCCTCATGGAGGACCGCCCCCGTGGCATCGAGCGTATCGGTGCTCACACCGAACTTGGCGTCTGCGAGATAGGTCTTGGGCAGGTCCTGCACATACCGCATCAGCCTCGTCGCGGGGCCGACGCCACAGATCAAGAGCCCGGTAGCCATCGGGTCGAGAGTCCCGGCGTGGCCAACCTTGCGGATGCCGGTGGCACGTCGCACCAGGTCGACCACGTCATGACTGGTCATGTCGCCGGCCTTGTCCACGGGTAAAAAGCCGATCAAGGTATTAGCTTGACTCAAGCAGCCTCCGGATATCCTCGATTGCGTCCTTCGGTGGCTTCGCTATCTCGCATCCGGCGGCGTTGTGATGGCCACCTCCCCCGAGCTGCTGTGCGATAGTGCCAACATCGACACGCCCCCGGGATCGCAGGGACACCTTGGTGGACCCATCGTCCTGCTCCTTGAGCAGGACGCACACGTCCGACTCTTCGGGGAGTCGGAGCACATCGATAACACCATCGGTGGCAGACGATTCGATTTCGGCGTCACGGAGATCCGACTGCAGGAGGGACGACCAGACCAACTTGTTCCGAGGATCGAGCTCGGCTCTCCCCAGCACCTGACCGAGAACCTTGAGATACCCGAAAGGTGCGGTCTCATACAGCTCACGCCCGATTTCCTCTGGCTTGGCTCCGGCTGCCAAGAGCTGGCCGGCGGTCTTCATGGTCGTCGGGGAGGTGTAGGAATACTGGAACCGACCGGTATCGGTGACAAGCGCAGTGTGGAGGGCTGTAGCGGCTTCTGGGCCCACCTTCCATCCCGCGGCCAGGATCAGCGGCAGGGCTACCTGGGCAGATGCGGCTGCGCCGCCATCGATGAGGTCGATGTCACCGAAACCCTCGTTGGTTGCGTGGTGGTCGACAACGATCAACGTCTCGGCCTTCTCGGCATGGGGTCGTAGCACCCCGAGCCGGTCGGGGCCGGCGGTGTCGACTGAAATCATCAATTTGGGCTCTGCGGGGACCTTGTTCGGGGTGACGATGAGATCGCTCTGGAGAAAGACAAGCTCCCTGGAAATGGCCCCCTCAAAGGAAACCATGACATCCTTGCCGGCGTCCTGGGCTGCAATGGCCAGTCCGAGGCTCGTCCCGAGGGCGTCCCCATCGGGGCCGATGTGGCAGGCGATCACTATCTCGTCTGCGCCAGCGATGATCTCCGCCGCCCGCAACATGTCGGCGCGAGGTATCACTCCTCCTCCCCAAGATCACGAAGGAGACGTTCGATGCGCTCTGCCGAGATTACCGCGGGATCGGCCTCGAAGGTGAGGACTGGTGTGTATTTCATACGAACTTCTCTCCCCAGGACGGCCTGGAATCTATGTGTGTTGCTGTTGAGTGTGTCGACGACCTCGTCGATACCGGACATGTCGAGTGCCGACAAGTACACAGTTGCCGTCCGAAGATTAGGTGCGGTGTCGACCCCAGTGATCGATACCAGATTGAGTCGCGCATCGTCCAGCATCTCCACCTCTCGGGCCAGTATGGCCCTGACGATGGAGTTGACCCTCCGCATCCTCTGGTTGGGCTCACTCATCGGAATTCCCGACCTCGAACGAAACCACTTCTATGTCCCCCGGCCTACCCAGAAAGCCCCTCACCCGATCGAGGACCAGACCAAGACCCTCTTCGTCGGGGGCCACGACGGCGACCCCCACCGTGGCCGTCTGCCATCGGTCATGGTCATCTACCTCGGCGATCGACAAGGAGCCGAGTTCATCCAGATCCCTGATGAATCTCGACACCGCCGACCGCTTCTCCTTGAGGGATTGAGCCCAGGGAATCCGCAACGTTATTCGGACGGCGACAGTGCGCATCTAGCTGTCCTTAGGTTCTAGCAACCTCACGGATCTCATAGGCCTCGATGAGATCCTCTTCCTTGAGATCGTTGTATCCCTCAATACCGATCCCACACTCGAAGCCACTGGCTACCTCACGAACGTCGTCCTTGAATCGCTTCAGGGAGCTGATCACTCCATCGTGGATCACAACACCTGCACGTAGCAGACGCGCCTTCGCTCCCCGCTGGATCACGCCTTCGGTCACATAGGATCCGGCGATGGTTCCGGCACGGGGAACCTTGAACAGAGCCCTGACTTCGGCGGTGCCGAGTACCACTTCCTCCTCGATGGGCGCCAACTCGCCGACGAGCAGCTGTTCGACTTCGTTGAGGAGCTCGTAGATGACCCCGTAGGTACGGATCTCGATACCAGCCTGCTCGGCAGCCTTACGGGCCTTTGGTTCGGGGCGGACATTGAAGCCGACGATCACCGATTCAGTGACTTCGGCGAGGGTGACATCATTTTCATTTACCCCACCAACGGCGCCGTGTATGACCTCGATACGACCGCCCTCGCGTTCAATCTTGCCGATCGACTCTCGTAGTGCCTCTAATGACCCTTGGGCATCGGCTTTGATGATCAGCCGCAGGGTCGCCTCGTCGGTTCGGAGCTGTTCGAGAAGTGACTCGAGACGATCTCGACCGGTGAGGACGACCTGCTCCTCCGATCTGATCTTCTCCGCCCGCTCATCTGCGAGCGCGCGGGCGGCCTTGTCGTTCTTGACGACCTCGAGGTAGTCCCCGGCAGCAGGAACCTCCGACCATCCCATGATCTGGACAGGAGTGGAAGGACCGGCGTTCTTGAGACGGTTTCCGGTGTCATCCATCATTGCCCTCGCCCTTCCGGAGACGGGCCCGGCAACGAAGGCATCCGACTGTTTCAGGGTTCCCCTCTGCACGATGACGGTCGCAACGGGGCCACGACCCAGCTCAATCTGGGCTTCCACCACGATTCCCGAAGCCGCTGGCTTGGGATTCGCTTTGAAGTCGCCGAGCTGAGCAACGAGGTCGATCATCTCGAGGAGGTCGTCCACTCCGTCGCCGGTCAGTGCCGAGACCTCGATACTGGGCACGTCACCACCGAGCTCCTCGGTGATGACGCCGTGCTCGGTGAGCTCGGTCCTCACTTTGAGGGGATCGGCGCCCGGTACGTCCATCTTGTTGATGGCAACGATGATTCGGACATCCGCGGCCTTGGAATGGCTGATCGCTTCGGAAGTCTGGGGCATAACGCCATCGTCGGCGGCGACGACGAGGACCACTATGTCGGTGAGATCGGCACCACGGGAGCGCAATGCCGTGAAGGCCTCGTGTCCGGGAGTGTCGATGAAGGTGATCTTTCGACCGTCCACCTCGACCTGGTAGGCACCGATGTGCTGGGTGATCCCACCCTCCTCGGTGTCGACGACCTTTTCTTGTCTGATGGTGTCGAGCAGGGTGGTCTTGCCATGATCAACATGGCCCATGACGGTGACGACCGGGGGGCGGTACTCCAGATCGGCCTCGGCATCATCGAAGGTTGGACGCTCCGGCTTCTGTTCTTCGAGCGGTTCCGGCTCCTTTACCTCGACGATGACGCCGAAGGTCTCGCCGATCTCCTCAATGAGATCGGTAGGCATGGTGTGGTCGACCGCGATGGGAAGTCCCCGGCCGATCAGATTCTTCACGATGTCGGTGGGCTCCGCGCCAACTACCTCGGCAAACTCGGCAACGGTGAGACCCGCCTCGACCTCTGCGATAGAGATGTCGTCCTCGACCGCCGTATCCGTGTCGTTGTCCGCCTCCGTCGGACCCTCGGAGACTTCCGCTTCCGGCACTGCTGCACCTTCGGTCTCTGTTTGCTCCTCGACGGCAGGCTCGGACTCGTCGGGTTCCACCGGTTCGGGTGTGGCCGCCTCCAGAACAGATGCTTCCGGGTCAGATTCTTCCGGGGCCGGCGCTTGTGGGGCAGACCCATTTCCGTCAAAGGAGAGACGGATCATCTCGGCCTCGTCCTCGTCAACACCGGATGAGGCGGTTTTCACCTCGACACCCAGCTCCTGTGCCTTGGTGAGCACGTCCTTCGATTCAAGCTCGAGTTCTCGGGCTAGCTCGTAGATCCGCATTTAATGCTCACTCGCTCTCTTCGTCGTCGCTGTTGTCGATCACCGCATCCTCATCATCGGTGGTGATCGCTTCCTCGGTGGTCGAAGTGAGTTCCGACACCGTTTCTTGACCCCCCTCGTCCTCTGCTACCGCCATCTCCTCCACTGTGGCCACCGGCTCGTCCTGGGTGATTTCCGATTCGTCGGGATTGACCGCAGCGTCATCGGCGGCGGCGGTAGCCGCTGCTGGC